>JAQVYS010000030.1 GCA_028708605.1 Bacillota bacterium | reverse complement strand
TAATTTCGTATAATGTATGTTATGTAAACTTAGAATAAAATTTTACTGTTTTCTTCTAAACCCTACCTCACGTACACTTCGAAATACTTTTGTAGTGATATTCGTTTTCCCAAACAACGATTGATGATTTTAATAGTAAGTTTCCTCCTTTGACACAGAATCCCAGCTACACTCACATGATATCTGCTTTTAACATGCGCTACTTTTTATATAGTGTTTTATGGACTACGTTCAAAATGTTTTTTCGAACCCTAGTTCAACAAGTTGATTAATGACAGTGTTCAAGACCTGATTCATTTTTGCTAGAAATACAGGCCTCTCAGATTGCGTTTTAAGCCCTTCAAATTTGTTCTCTCGATCAATTACTCATATGGTCTTTTTTGACATCCAACCATGACTTGGTCTAGCTGATCAATTTACTAAATACATCGAAGTTTTTAGGTTAACCTGTAGTACACTTTAATAACACCGCTAATTTGTATAAACAATTATATGAGAACTTTTACACTTAACAATAAGCTCCGATTGTATATCCAGCGTTAACGAATTTTTCTACGTTTTAACTTCACGTTTTATCAATCAAGGTTTTTACATAGTTTATGGAGCTGGTCTTCCTTAAGGAGTCTTTTTTAGTTCTAAGAGCTTTTTCTTAAAAAATCATTGGCGCTTGTTTTAATCGCTAAGCCTGTTGAATCGTCTACCGTATTTCTTTTTAGAACCCTCTCCTCTACTTTGTTATATTATTAACAAAGTAGAATTTTTATGTTGTGTTTATTTATGATGAAGTGAAGTTCAGTTACGCTGCCTCTAATTTCAATAAACTAGTAGTTGAATTATTCTCCACATTTTAGTTAGCCTCTTTGACTTAGACAAAAGAAAACATACTATCAACAACTGACACGACGTGTTATGCTGTAAGTATCGCCTTAGAGTCTTCGCTTCTTCTAGTATTCTAGTCACTTGCGTCGATTTCATTTTTCACCTACTAGTTATTCCACAAAATACTAAAACGTAGTAACAGCAGAAATGCAGCTACTACGTTTTTATAGTATAATTAAATTATGACCGTCTAATGTATTTTTGAAATTGTGCACGGTAACTTATTGACTATGTCCTTTTCTAGAAAGGCGTTAAAAGGCAATCTGGCGAATATGACCAGCTAGATGGCCTCATTTCTATGCCTTCTATTACGACTTTTGTGAAAATACGGTTTTTTACAGTATAACCACAAGACCTCTTTTACTAATACTTCATATAAATCTAGGCTCCGATTCATTTTGTTTTTAATTACTATCTTCAATTTCTACACATATTACGCATCTTACTTGAAAGAGTCATATATTATGCATATGACTAGTATCACTCATTAGCCATGTATATGCTTTGGCTATTTGTCTACGATTTCTTTAACTCTTCCAACTGTCCCATCTCCCAACATAACTTTAATTCCGTGGGGATGTGTACTTGAGTTGGTAAGTATCTTAAGTACGATACCTTCTGTTAATTTTCCTGAAAGTTGATCCTGCTTTTGGACAACTCTCACTCGTAAACCTGGCCGTAAATCCGCTCTTTTTCTCCCATCCATACTTGAACTCTCCTTTATATCTATTTCAGAACATCTAGATTAGATAATAGCTTAATAATAAACATATTAAGGTTTACACGTCAAATAATAAATAGGACTTCAAAATAAACAATCATTAATCAAACAAAAAAGGATGTTAAAAATGCCCGTTCTAAAATTTCGAGAATTTGGTCTAAGCAACGACCTTCAAAAATCATTGAATCTACTGCGTTTTGATAAACCAACTAGAGTTCAAGAAGAGGTAATTCCAGCTCTATTAAAAAAGAAGGATCTCATAGTCAACTCCCAAACAGGGAGCGGTAAAACTGCAGCTTATGCAATTCCACTTTGTCAATTGATAGATTGGGAAGAAAATAAACCACAAGCTTTAATAATTGTTCCCACACGAGAGTTAGCTCTTCAAGTAAAAGAAGACATCTTTAATATCGGTAGATTTAAGAGAATCAAGGTAGCAGCCCTTTACGGAAAACAAGCTTTCAAGATCCAAGAAAGACAAATAAAACAAAAGACACACATTGTGGTTGGAACTCCAGGCCGTATTTTAGATCACCTAGAACGGGGAACGTTCGATGCAAGTAAAATTGGCTATTTAGTGCTAGATGAAGCTGACGAGATGCTAAAGATTGGGTTTATTGATCAAATTGAAATGATCATTAGTCAAATACCCAAAAAGCGAGTTACAGTTTTACTTTCAGCAACAATACCTGAGGATATAGAAGCTTTGTGTAACAAACACATGATAAACCCAAAACGTATTGTAATAGAGGAAAACAACTCCCCTATCAAGAGGATTGTGCAGGAAAGATATGCTGCAGAGTCTACTCAAAAAATCAAGCTTTTAAGAGATCTTCTTGTAATCGAAAACCCAGATAGTTGCATTATCTTCTGCAATACTCAGCAGAAGGTCAACGATATTTACAACGAACTGACCCGCCTAGAGACTCCCTGCGCGAAAATACATGGAGGTATGGAACAAGAAAACAGACTAAAAATCATGGACGATTTTAAATCTGGCCACTTTAGGTATCTGGTAGCCACCGATGTTGCTGCGCGAGGCATAGATATAGACAACATCTCACTCATTATAAACTTCGAAGTTCCTGAAGAGAAAGAAACATATGTCCATCGCATTGGACGAACTGGAAGACAAAACAAAGAAGGCAAAGCAATCAGTCTCATGGCGCCTTATGAGAAGCATCTAATCGATAATATCCAAACTTACACCAGAACTAAGATTATACTCAAACAAAAACCGGACCGCAAAACT
Source organism: Bacillota bacterium (assembly GCA_028708605.1). Classification (GTDB taxonomy): domain Bacteria; phylum Bacillota; class DTU065; order DTU065; family DTU065; genus DTU065. The sequence goes on along the minus strand of JAQVYS010000030.1, from coordinate 19,198 downwards.
GTAGAAGCCAATACAGATAGTTTTCTACAAAAACTCAAAACCAAACCTGATCTAAAAGAAGATAAAGGTGCTGAGCTAAATAAGGACATAATGAGGCTCCATATTAACGCTGGCAGAAAAACTAGGATGAGAGCCTCAGACATCGTTGGAACTCTGTGCAATATTGACGGTATTACTAAAGACGACATTGGCATTATCAATATTGTTGATGTATCTACCTTTGTTGAGATCCTAAACGGCAAAGGAGAATATGTTTACAATAAGCTACAAAACAAGACTATCAAAGGAAGAATTAGGATAGTCAGCAAAGTTGAGATTTAAAGCCTAGCAATTCCAAGCATGTTTTAGAATCTCCGTAATTCCTTGAAAGTTGCTTTTATTCTGCTTTTAACCATTAAACAACAGGTTTATTACCGCTTTCCAATTAATATCTAAAACTTCTCGAGTACATGATAGGGCAATTAACATTCACCCTAGCCGTGCTCGAGTTTTTTATATGTTTCTGACCATCTCCAGTTCTCACATCATAACTAAAACATCCAACACTACTTCATATACGTTTTTTTACTGAATTCTCCGGCTTATTTTCTCATCTGAGAAAATTGTACCGTCAATATCAAATAAAACACTTTTTTAGTGTAACTTTCCGAGTTCTTTACCGTTATATAGGTAGAAGAATCTCAAACTTTCTAATTTTTCAACAAAAACTAGATCACTTCGTTTGTTTAATCTTAAAACCAATTGTAGCAGTCTTGCACTTATTATTAAGCTATAGGGACTGTGAGAATAGTTTTGAGCTCCTAAACTAAGACATAGAGTCACAGTCCTGTAACTTACAGGGAGGTGTCTTTATGTCTTTTTTTCACAAATATTACGCTTTTATTATAAAAAACCCAGTAAGATCGCTTCTCACCTTACTGCAGCTTGCCCTTGGAGTTGCAATCGCTATTGTTGTGATTAACCTGAATTTTAGTTTAGAAAAAACGGCATCAATGAGTTTTGAAGAATACAAAAACGATTTTGGAGTCTTCTACATCCAACATAGTAGTAGCGCCCCAATTTCAATGGCTTCTCTCTCCACTAGACCTGTTTCCCAGCCAAATTTAATAGATTTAGTTGCAGACGATCCTAGTATTAAAGATATAACCGGTCTTGAGATGATTAACAAACAGCTAAAAATAGGCAGCAGAAACTATATCACAACAGCTTATAGAGGTGATCACAAACTCACGAACGTCATCCCTCTCAAGATGCTACATGGCTCTTACATCACCAAAGAGGATGAAAGTAAAAACGTAGCTGTCATTTCAGAAACATATGCAAAAACATTATTTGGCAGAACTAATGTGGTTGGCGAGAAACTCAAAACTCAGCTTTTTTCATCCTCTATAACTCTTATGGCATCTGGATTTCAGCGTCCGGAAACCAATTTTACAATTATCGGCGTCTATCAAGACTTACCCTATACGGTTCGGAATATTATCGGAAAAATCCACCTTATACATACAAAAGAAGCCGACGCTGCGTCAATAAATATTTCACCAACTATCTATGTAAGAAGCGAAAAAGATCGGTTAACAGAAGTGCATACATTGCTTACTCAAAAGGCCAAAGAACTCTATGGTAACAATACTGAAATTGTGGCTAGAAATGCTGGTTATTTACAAACTTCTAGTTCTTCTGGCCTCGACACTCTCAAAAAAAACCTCATCATAATAGCTATCGCCGCAATTATTGTAAGTTCCATTGGCATTTTGAGCGTCATGATTTCTACTGTATCAAACAAGTATCGAGAAATTGGTATTAAACGCTCTCTTGGAGCCACAAAAGCCCGAATATTTAAAGACATGCTTATCGAGACTTTCTATTTAACTTTGTCCGGTACCATTCTTGGGATAGTTTTGGCTAACTTAATCTCTCCTTTTCTATATAGAGAGATGATTCTTTCTATAAGAGAGTTACAAGAATTTTACTTTACAGAATTTTCGCTTTTGCCTAGCTCAATAATTGTGATTGTGCTGTTTACCCTATTACTTGGAATTATCTTTGGCATCTATCCTGCCAAATTGGCAGCAGACATTCCCCCAGCCGAAGCCTTAAGCGATTAAGGACATCGACTAGGTAAGAACCCTGCAAAGTTTCATAGTTAAGAACTTCCAAGAAAATCTCCTAAATTACATAATATACATAACACTTTCTTGCCTAGCTCCCTAAGGAAATTCAAACTTTAGAAAGGAGCTATATCAATTGAATATCAGGGACTTATTTAGATACTCTCTGAAACAACTAAAAGCAAAAAAACTCGAGACCTTTCTTATAGTCTTTGCAGTATCTTTGTGTGTACTTGTTCTCAACACAATCCTCTCCCCTACCTACCAGATACCATATACTTCTAAGCAGAACACAGACGGATATCAGGTCCAAGTAGGACCCTTCTTTCAGACTTTAGCAAATGAAGTTATGAACAAAACTGGTTTACCATTAATGCGATTTTACGAAGCCAAGGATCCAAACAAATACAAGCTTACCCTGCCTTTACTTGAAGACATCTATAAATCTGTACCAGGCATAGATTTCTACATGTCACAAGGTATAGCAAGTAATCCGCTAAGAGGTTACCAACTGCCTGCTTACTTTGTGACATCTAACTACAGTACTGAGGGGGTTCTAGCTTTTACTCATCTTAGCCCTGAAGCTTTTACTGGACTAGGATTTAAGTTGAAAACAGGCTCTCTCTACACCAAAGATGATTTTTTAAAAAACAGAACTTTTCTTGTTCTCGGAAGCGAGCTAGCAGAACGACTATTTCCAAACGAAAATCCAGTAGGTAAGACTATCGAAGTAGGCAATCCTAGAACACCTTTATTTACCGTGCTTGGGGTCATCGAACCTTATCAAGCACTAGACGAACATCACAATATCAAAAAACACATCAACCAAATTGCCGCAAGCAGCTACACTAACGTTAGCAGTTTAGACAACAAAGTAACTTACAATGTAGTCACTTTTTATCCCAAAAAACCTACACTCGAAGTTTTCTCAAAGATTAGTTCCTATTTACAAAGACACTACCAGGGTTTGTATTCGGTCTCAGCTACAGAAGCCTACATACAAGACTTTAATAAAGAGTATCAGCGTTCGTATATAGCCTTAAGTGTTATAGCTGGATTTTTGCTGGTTATTGCGTGCATTAATATTGTCAATCTGCTTTTTATAAGAATTGCCAAACAACATAGAGCCATTGGTCTAAACCTTGCTCTCGGAGCAACAAAAAGAAGCATCTTTTATCAATACTGCTTTACCTCATCTCTCCAAGGACTCACCGGAAGCCTATTAGGTATACTCCTTTTATGGCTGATCTCCCTAACAAAGATAAGTCAATCTTTTAATATCGTCTTCACAGGCAAAAATGTATTGTTAGGTTTAGGGGCTGGGCTTCTTATGAGTGCAGCTTTTGGCATTTACCCTGCAATTGTTGCGTCTCAAACTAGTCCTGCAGAAGCCTTAAAAAGCGAATAGCTTTGCGCTTCTTTTGGAGAAACTCTAGGTTCTAAATCTCCTTACAAAATGGAGGTATCGTTATGGCTTTATTCCTTAAGTTATTTAGTTTCATCAAGAAGAATCCTGTTAGATCCTTCCTTACCCTACTACAGCTTGCCCTCGGAGTAGCAATAGCGATTCTAGTCATCAATCTAAGCTTTAATCTCCAAAAAATCGAATCACAGGGGCTTAGCCAGTACAGCTCTGATTTCGGTGTTTTCAACATCCAAAGAAGTACAGAAAGTGTTCACTCATTAATTTCTTCTTCTACTAGACCTATCGAGCAGCCAGCCTGGCAGGACTTGTTGCAGACGATCCTAGTATCAAAACAATCACTAGCCTAGCCTCTACTGATCGAGTAATTACTGCAAATGGCAGAAGCTATGTCACTATTGCCTATAGAGGCGATCATAGACTGCTTGACGTTATTCCTTTGAAAATGTTACACGGTTCTTATATCTCTAAAGATGACGAAGGTAAATACGTAGCTGTTATTTCAGAGACCTATGCCAAGCTTTTGTTTGGCAAAACCGACGTAATTGGTCAAAATATCCAAACTCAAAAATACACTCCACCTTCGGTATCGTTTACAGGAATACAAAGAGTCAAAACCGAGTTCTCTATAATTGGTGTTTTTAAGGACCTCTCTTATTTAGAACGTAAGACACTAGGAAAAATTCACTTTATCCACACAAACGAAGCTGATGCAGCTTCAACAATTCTTACACCAACACTTTATGTCCGAAGTACCAACGATAGGCTCCCTGAAGTCCATACGCTGCTCAATCAAAAAGCTCAAGTGATCTACGGCAACACAACCACAGTTAATCAAAAAGATCTGGTTCTTTACAAAAATTCGAGTTTACAAGGGTTAGGTTCTCTAAAGCAGACTCTTACATTAATCGCTATTGCAGCAATAATTGTTAGTTCTATTGGCATTTTAAGTATCATGATTTCTTCTGTTTTTGAGAAAACACATGAGATTGGTATTAAACGTGCTCTTGGCGCAACTAAGCAAGTCATCTTTAGCGATATCCTCAAAGAGACTGCCTACCTAACCTTAATAGGATCGCTAATCGGTGTGATTTTAGCAAAACTCGTTTCTCCTCTCGTCTATAGAGAAATGACTATTTCCATCCGAGTGCTGCAAGATTTTAGAGCATTAGATTTTCATATGATTCCCCTTGCGTTTTTTTTCACTGTTCTTGCTGCACTACTACTTGGAACTATTTTTGGTATATATCCTGCAAAGCTCGCCGCAGAAATCCCTCCAGCAGAAGCATTAAGAGAATAACTTAGTCAAAGGCGAATTGATTTTAAAATTCAAAAGGCTTAAATAAGGTTAATAGAAAGGAGCCAAATATGATGTGTATAGCCGATATACTAAGATATTCACTTACGCAGCTAAAATCTAAAAAACTAGAGACTTTCCTCGTCATTTTCGCTGTTACTTTAAGTGTACTAGTTTTTAACGCCATCCTCTCCCCGACCTATCATAAATATAAGATCAAAGACAATATCGAGCACTACAAAGTGTCAATTCGACCTGGTCGCGACTTAGGGTCTAACTTTCTAATCAACAAACCTGGTCTGCCCATTACGCCTTATCAAAACCTTGAAGACCTTAATGGCGCTAGACTTACCCTTCCTTTCATTGAGGAACTATGTCAAGGAGTTCCTGGAGTAGACTTTTATCTGTCTGGAAGCACAAATAGTAGTATACTACGCGGCTACACCAATATCTCTTCTTTCACATCTACTGTTAACTACAATGCACTAGGTCATTTTGGATTTATTCACATGACCCCTGAGGCGATAAATAGCTTTAGCTTAAAACTAAAATCAGGCTCACCCTATACAAAGGACGACTTCCTAAACAATCGCCCTTACGTCATTTTAGGTTGTGAACTGGCTGAGAAGCTTTTTCCCAACAGCGATCCTGTAGGCAAAAGCGTTGAATTTAACAATACATTGGTTCCTACTTTAACAGTGCTTGGAGTTTTCGCTCCGTATGAGATACCAGAAATCGCCAATTATTCAATTAAAAACATCAATCAAATCGCAGCAAGTAGCTATGTTTCTTTGAGATTTCAAGAAAATGAAATTAACTATCCATCCGTAAATATCTATCCAAAAGAGTCTAATCTTAATCTCTACAAAAGAATCAACTCCTATCTAGAAAAACACTATCCAGGAGTTTTTACAGTATCCAGCCTAGCCTCATCTATGGAAAGCGCTTATCAGGATTATGAACGTTCTTACATTGCTCTAGGTCTTATAGCTGCCTTTATTCTCCTTATTGCCTGTATTAATATCATCAATCTACATTTCGCAAGAATCGCTAAACAGCAACAAACAATCGGTCTAAGTCTAGCTCTTGGAGCAACAAAAAAGACTATCTTCTTCCAATATCTAGTTACTTCATTAATTCAAGGACTTACAGGAGGTATTCTAGGCGTTCTCCTACTTTGGCTAATCTCCCTTACTAAAGTTAGCCAGACCTTCTACATCATCTTTAATAGCCAAGCAGTACTTTACGGTATTACAGTAGGTGTAGTCATGAGCGTAATCTTTGGTATCTATCCTGCCATAATTGCTTCACAGACTAGCCCTGTCGAAGCTTTGAGAATGGAATAGCTCTAAGGAGGAATATAGATATGCTAAAAAATGAACCGATCGTTAAAGAAAAGCCAAAAAATCCCAGGAAAAAGCAACAGACAAAACTCTTTGTTTTTGCGGTGCTCGGGATATTAGTACTTACCGCTATTCCGCTCTATTTTTTGCTACCAAAAGAAGACTCTTTCCGCTTGATAGATTATACCTACTCCGAGGTTATGAGCCGCACTTTCAAGGAGTATGTACCTGTAGTAGGCCAAATATTGGCGGAAAGAGAGATAAATATCACCGCACCTTTTAAGGGCGAGATCATTAGTGTCAATGTAAAAACCGGTGATGAGATAGAAAAAGATGCCCTTATTTTACAATTAGACTCAGACGAATTAAGTCAGAACATTGGCAATAATGAAGAGGAAGTAAAGAAAACCTTAACTGATCTAAACAAAGCCAAGCTGGATTTAGATATAGAGACATATAGATATGACAAAATCCTTCTTGACCTTGAGAAAACTCTAACAGAGGCTCAAAACACTCTTCAAGATAAAGAAGAACTTTATGCCTACGGAGAGATTAGCCAAAAGGCTTTGGCAGATGCAAAGGAAGCTTTAAAAGCTACTGAAATCGACAATATGATCAGAAGACTTACTGCTGAAAAAAACCTTTTAGCTGCCGAAGCAACACATAGACAAACAAAAAATCAATTTACCCGAGCTGAGGATAGACTCCTTGAACTAAAGGAACTAGAAAAGCAGAAAACTATCCTTAGCCCCATCAGAGGCAAAGTGCTAGAGGTCCTTTTTGATCCAGGAGGTAACGTGGCAACAAATACTGTGTTAGTGAAAATGGCTACTCTCAAAAACCCTTATGTTGATGTAATGATACCTGTAGCAGAAAGCGCTAAAGTTGAAGTTGGTATGCCAGCAGTTGTTAAAACTCCAACTACAGACTATCCTGGTTATATCGATAGAGTCTCTTTTGATGTTAAACACAACCAACAGATCGGGTATTACGTTGCAGGTGTCGTAAGATTTCTAGAAGATCCCGGTTTTATTCTCCCCTACACAGAATGTAGGGTGGAAATTGAAACTGGTAGGCGTGAAGACGTACTTTATTTGCCTAGAGGACCATATATAAGTACAGGTCAAAGTATGTTCGTCTATAAGATTACAGATAGCAAAGCTATAAAAACTGACGTTATTTTTGGAAGCTTTGATGGCACTGATGTCGAGGTTATTCAAGGACTAAGTGTTGGCGACCGGATAATTTCCAGCTCATACGACCGATTTAGCGAGTATCACGAAATAGACATTAATACCGAAGGAGGTCGAAAACTGTGATTAGGTTAGAAGATATTAAAAAGTTCTACGCTTTAGGCGATAACATCGTCAAAGCCCTAGACGGAGTTAATCTTGAAATTAACCGAGGAGACTACCTTGCAATAATGGGTCCTTCAGGTTCTGGCAAGTCAACCCTTCTGCATATTTTGGGAGGCCTTGATGTCCCCACAAGCGGAGCCTATTTTCTAGAAGAGGTAGATATCTCTCATTTGAGCGACAGGGAGATTGCCAGAATTCGTAACGAACACTTTGGCTTTATTTTCCAATCTTACAACCTGCTTCCCGAACTCACTGCAATTGAAAATGCTGAAATCCCTATGGTATACAATAAAACTCCTCTAAAAGAACGTCGAGCACGTGCTGAGTTTCTGATGGATAAGGTTGGTTTAAGCCACCGTTTAAAACACTACCCGTCCCAAATGTCTGGTGGCGAGCAACAACGAGTTGCAATTGCAAGAGCCCTAGCCAATGACCCGACCTTAATACTTGCTGACGAACCAACAGGAAACCTGCCTTCAGAACAAGGTGATGAGATTATGGAGATGATCCGCCAACTAAATGATGAAGGCACAACGATTGTTGTTGTTACTCATGATCCAAAAATCGGAGCTAATGCTAAAAAACTAGTAAGACTTTGTGATGGAAAGATTGTTTATGAAGACGATATTACAGAACGCTTCTCTTCAGAATATGTATCTCAGATTGCAGCTCAAACTTTGTAGGAGGGATACAAATGAAAAAACGTTCCATGATAACGGTTTTGATTTTGCTTTTTACCCTTAGTATCTTTGCAGAGACAATGCCCATTTCGTCACTGATTGAAAAAGCTCTCGAGGTTTCTCCCACGTTAAAAAATGCAGAGCTAACTATTGAAGATGCTCAAATCGAACTGAAACGTGCTTTGTATAATCAAGCTTCTCTCTCTAAGAATGTTTTAGATGCTAAAAGAGAGGCTGTGAGCAATGCTATTCAAGCACTAGAAAAATCCAGAGTTTCAGTTAAGGAAGAGACTATCAAACTTGCACTTCAAAGCTTAAAAGCACAAAACTCAATTAGAACGAGAGAAATTGCTCTATCTCAGGCTGAACGTGATTTAGAAATAGCAGTAGTGAAATTTGAGAGGGGAACTATCTCTCTCAATGAACTAATAACTGCTGAAGACAGAGTAGTGACTGCCTCTGATGGACTTAGAAGTGCTTTGGAGACTTCTCTTTTAGCTGATGAGAATCTCAAAATTCAGATTGGATTAGACGCAGAATCTAAAATTGAAGTAGAACCAGAGTTAGAGGTTCTTGTTCTAGATCCAACTTTAGATGAAATAATTCTAGCCATGCAAAAATCTGACAACTCCTATCTTGGAGCTATACACACTGTTTCCTCTAGACAAGAAGAGCTAGACCAAATGGTTAAAGATAATGAAGCTACCCTTGCTATTAGACAAAAAGAAATTGCTCTGGAAAAAGCTAGAATCGATCTTGCTTCTAGAAAAACTATGGTTACATCGAGTGCAAGAACAAACTTTAATTCTTATCTAGCAACTAAAAATGCACTAAAAAACGCTAGTCTGGAAGTTAGTAGACAACAGACTCGTTTAGAAAAGGCAAACCAGCAATACGAAAATGGTCTGATTAACTTAAACAGTGTCATTGATATACAGCACCAGCTAGAGCTTGCTCAAATGAAAGAGATAGAAGCTAATTGGGATCTCCACATTGCAAGCCTTGCGCTTCAAAGGCTTTTAGTTCAAGAGGACGATCTCTTATGAGAAAAAAGAACCCGTTACCTCTTACCCTTTCTTTAACCTCAATTCTGTTTGTAACGCTCCTTGTATCCTTACCTACTTTTGCTTTAACCTTAAATGAAGCCTTCTACCTCTCTTTGAGTGGTCCTGAGTCTCCTATAGAGACACATAGTTTATCTTTAGATTATAGCTACTCTCTTGAGCTTGCTTCTAGATACACGACTAACCAACAGCTATCATCTGGAGAACTTAACGCTAGTTGGAGGTATAAATCGTTAAATCTTGTCAGCACACTCAATTTTCTGAACAAAACTCTAAATACTCGAATATCTTTACCGCTAACCGTTTTAAAGCCTAAATTGCCAGAGACAGTATCTACAGACAGCTTAGTTAGCCTTCGTGGTAAAATCACAAGTCTTTTCTTCTCTCTTCTTGAAACTAAAAACAATCTCAACGCCAAAATCATAGCCTGCGAATTGTCTAATGCTTCTTATGCTATCGCCAAATCAGACTTCGAACGTGGAAGTGTCTCCTTTAATGCATTAAATCAAGCCTTAGAGTTGAAACAAAATGACGAAAGGCAACTACAACAGCTTAAAGCAAGTTTAAAAGACCTAGAAGACGATCTCTGCTATCTACTAAATCTAGAAGAGTTTCAACCTTTAAAACATGACTATACGGTCATATTCCGAAACGAAGACGATTTGCCTTTAACTGCAAAAGAAATCGAACAGTTAGACTATCCTATATTACTAGCTGAATATGAGCTAGCTCAAGCAAAAACCGGCTTATATCCTCAAGTAAACCTTGATGCTACAACTACCCTTAATCTTGAAGGAAATAGTACCTATTATGCTGGTATATCTTTTAGATATGCAATCTATGATAGCTCGCTTAAGGCAAGAGTTGAAGCAGCTGATAGTAGGCTTAACCTAGCAAAAGCAAATCGCGAAAAAAACTTAAGGGCTCTTTTTAAACAAAAAAAACGTCTGTTATCAGAGTATAACAATGCTGTAGATGCTATGATCTCAGCTGAGAAGAAGCTTCTTGAAACAAGTGAGTTCGTAAAACTAGCCGAGATTGCCTTTGAGGAAGGTTTAATAAACACCATGGATCTAAAAAGAGCTAAACTAACCTATCTGCAATCAGAAAACACTTATAAGGCAGCTCAGCATAAATGCGTAAAAATGAAACTTACTCTACTTGGTCTTATCCCCTATCAGCAGAGTCCAACTAACATCATCAACTAATACAAAACCCACTTGTTTTTTACTCTTATTATGCGGTATGGTAATAGTTCTTAAATTGACTGTATTAATATCTTTTTAGAGTTGGTAGTTCTAATCCAATAAAACTAAGTTAAAAAGGTCCTGCTCATTTAAGAGCAGGACCTTTTGTTCTATAGTTTTGACACAAAATGTTCAAATTCTTTTTGTTTTTTAGTTAGCTCTATATTTGATTGTTCAGCTGCTTCAAGTAAGACCTTTTTAGGATCTTCGTTTTGCATATCTACCTTTGAAAAGCAAAACTCAAGTATCTATAAGTTTGGTATCCTCCTACAACCGGCATTGGTCCACGTGATTCAACTAGTGACCCATCGATAACTGTTCTTACATTTTCGGGATAGATCTCTAAAGTGGCTGTGCCCTTGGTACCAAAGACTATATAAAACTGATCTGGTCCCTCATAGATTCATCTCTGAAACTCTTTTTGGACTCTATCAGAAGCAATCCATTTCATAAACTCCCAAGGTCATAACATCTGGAGCGTCACCTGAATCTATAGCCAAAAGTGCTTTTTGCAAAAAGGTAGCATCTGCAGGATATGATTGGTAGTTTATTTCAATACCAGTTGACGTAGTAAAGTCTGTTTCAATCATTTCTGTAAGAATACTTCCTGTAACGCCTTTGTAGGTAACCCAAGCAGTGATCTCTACTGCACTACCTAGAACACTAAACAAAATTATTATAACAAATGGCAAAGCTAATTTGCGCAGCATTCCCCCTCCTCTGTTAACCTATCTATATCATGTTACTAGCAAAAACCATCTTCCCTGTTTTTGCCAGTAACTTTTGCTAGAAAACCTTGAAAATATCAGTAATAAAAGGCAAACGTTGTCTTAACAAATTAAGTAGGACAACTATTAATCTCTCGATCTAGGTATAAGTAAGTCTATTGCATCAGAATTTTAAGGGGAAAATGACTTAGAGTTGCTCCATGAAAACTCCAAAAACTACAAGTAGTGCAACATTTTCTTAAGTATGATATAATAATTTTTGATACAGACTTTTCTTGGTTATTACCAGACAATATAAAACTCTATTAAAACACTATACTTACTAGGAAGGAGGATCTTTGTTGAATGAAATTAGACAAGGCCTTAAGGAAGCAGCCCTCGCTATTATACCCTTAGCCACCTTTGTTCTATTGCTTAGCCTAATTTTCTTACCAAATCACATGGAGAATATTAGCAGACTTCTAATTGGGGCACTGTTTTGTTTAGTGGGCCTTTTTCTTTTCTTGTATGGCACAAAAATCTCCATAACCCCTATGGGAGAACTAATTGGTGCTTACCTACCAAAAAGCGGATCGCTGATTTTGCTAATTGCTACAGCACTAATTTTTGTTTTTTCAGTTACCATTGCTGACCCAAGTGTAAGTGTTATGGTGTCACAATTCCAAGATTTAGCCGCTGGTGATATTGGAATTTCTCCTAACTACTTAGCTTATATCGTGGCAGCTGGTATGGGCCTTTTAGTAGCATTCGCATTGTTGCGTATCATTTTTTCGATACCAATTCGTCAAGTTTTAACATATGGCTATCTATTAGTTATTGTGTTAAGTTTTTTTGTACCCCAAAATCTCTTGCCATTTTTCCTTGATTCAGGAAGCATCTCTACAGGGCCAATGGCAGTTCCTTGTATTATTGCTTTAGGTCAAGGCACAGCTTCAGTTTTAAGTGGCAAAAATTCTTTAGATGATGGCTTTGGTCTTGTTGGAATAGCAACACTTGGACCGATTCTAATCCTAATGATTTTGGGGGTGATCCTGCTTTGAGTCTTGCTACCTTTTTTATAGATCTCATTGCTACTTTTCTCGAAGTAGGAAAAACCCTTATTCCCTTAATTGCATTGTTTGTAATCTTTGATGTGTTTTTCTTAAAGCTACCTAAATCCTATCTACGTAAAATAGTTTTAGGTATGATTATGACACTTTTTGGATTAACCTTTTTCCTTCACGGTGTGTATATCGCTTTTTCTCCTATTGCAGTAGCTCTCGGAGAAGTATTCGCAACAATGAATAACATGGGCTTACTTTTTCCTATTGGCTTATTCTTAGGTGTATTAGTAACAGCAGCAGAACCTTCTTTGCGAGTACTTGCTGACCAAGTAGAAACAGCTTCATCTGGAACCATCAGAGGCAAGATGCTAATTACAACAGCCTCGCTTGGAGTTGGTTCACTAATTGGGTTTGCACTCTGGTTTGTTGGTAAAGGTATTCCGCTTACTTGGATTATCCTTCCTGGACACCTACTTGCATTAATTGGGATGAGGTTTACTAATCGGACCTTTACTGGTATTGCTTATGATGCAGGAGCTGTAGCTACCGGTCCCTTAACTGTTTCTTTTATGATGACACTTTCTCTTTCTATAGCAAAAAATGCCCACGAAGCAGCGTTAAACGGATTTGGTCTTGTGGCCATAGTAGCTTTAGCAGCAATTCTAGCTGTTGAACTTTTAGGTATCGTTTATACTATGAAATTAAAACAAAATGAAAATGAAGTGGAGGTGTCAGAACCTAGTGGAGAATCTTACGTCGGAGAAAAGTTATGATCTAATTGTTACAATAGTCTCGAAAGGTTGGGGCGAAGAGATAGTTCAAGCAGCAAGAGAAAAAGGCTGTAAGGGCGGTACAATTATTCCAGGCAAAGGTACTGGTATTGATGGCCAAAAAAGTTTTTTTGGGATTTTAATTGAACCAGAAAAAGAAGTAGTTCTTACCGTAATTGAAAAAGAACATGCTAAAGAAGTAATGGCAGCTATCAGGACCGCAGGTAAGCTTGACCAACCTGGTACTGGCATCGCTTTTGTTGTTGACTTAAGTGATGTTACTGGCATTTTCTGATTTTTATAACAAGACCCTCTTTGGGGTCTTTTATTAATTGCAACTTGATCTGTTGAATCTGCTTTGTAATCCTAAAATAGAAAAAGGAGTAGCTCTGTTCATGCAGCTACTCCTTTTTACGTCTTTTATCAAAAGATCATTTTGAACCTTCGTTTTCCAAAATCACTTTTGGCTCATAAATGCCTTTGCAATATTCATAGAGAGCCTTATACAACGCATAGATTTCAGGATCGCTACTATTAAACAGTTGCAGCAATCCTCCGCCTCCTTCGTAGTAACCAAGCAAAGCGTCTGTCATATATCCTTGATGGAAACCTACGTCCAAGTATTCATAAAGACGTTCCCGATAGACAGGGTCACTAACTTTACCGTCAAACTCAATCTCTACACCTAGGTTGTTTTTTCTGGCAATAGCAGCTGTTTTTTTAAGACGTTCTCTCTGAAGGTTAAGACCCCAAAAATAGCCGGCTTGCATCATAACCCCATCTATGTTGTAAGAAGGGACGTTTTCAATCCCTGAAGCGGTATACATTGGGATCCAATAAAGTCCATAGCCAAGATCATGTACACTTTTTGTTACCGCTTTGACTAAGTTGCCATCTGAGCCAGTAATCTGTTCTTCGAACCAATAAAAGCCGATTAACTCTAAATTATGATAACGTTTCATATCAAACTGCTCTAGTGCTTCGTCCAAAAACCACTCCACAGCTTTTAATCGAGCTGAATGATATCTAAAATCTTCTGATACTCCATCAGAGTCGACATCTCCAAAATCATGTTGCTCTACACTTGGATAAGGAATCATTAAGATTACCTTAAGTTTATAGTCATCTCCTTGAACTCCTGCAGTGCGTGCTAAGTCAACTGCTTGATTTAGGTTATCTAGATTTTTTCCAGATCCGAATAAACGCTCTAACCAATCATTCCAGTGATTGATGTTAGTTGGATTTGTACGATTATCTCCGTAGATATTTAGTAATAGAAAGGTATCATAGAACCAATCTTTATATTCAGCCGAAAAGCGATCGGTCTCATCTGTTCTTTCTCCATAAGCTACATAGGGCAATAGATCAAAAGGCGACCAAGTCCTGTGGGTGTAAAAAAGCATAATATGCTTAGGACCGTCTTCTACTGGTTTTTGATATCCTGGCCAATCACTTTCATCTTCATCGAGAATTGTCTCTCTAGTAGTCTGATCTACAATAACCTCTTTTGGATCTAGCTCTGTTACCTTTACACTGTCTATCTCCGCAGTTGCGTAATCAGCATAGTAGGCAAAAGAACCATGAGTAAACTTATTTAATGGATCAAAGCCACTAATCTGAAGTTTGTCATCTAAAAAGACCTTAACTTGATTTGCTTGTACTTGAATTTTTAAATCATACCAGACATTAGCCTTGACCGAGAAGTGTTTTTCACCTAGTAATTGGCTTTCATTCCAGGCTCCATCGTAACGCACAAGCCTCAGTCCACTTTGTGAAATACTCAACCCAAAACAGTTCCATGTTTCTAGAGCTCGGAAAAACACTATTACAGAACTCATACTGTTTCCAAACTTAGTAACTCTAAAACGTGTGGTTAATTCATAGTCAGTCCAGTCTTTACCAGTGCTGCAAATGGCTGAACCTATTGTATAAACATCATGTGCCAAATAACCATCACGAAATACCCAATTATTTCGGTCAAATGTCCAATTACTACTAATTTCGCTAAATTGATCTTCAAACAAAATATCACCCATTTTTGCAAAGCTTGTCAAAGAAATTGCAGTAATGAAAACGATACACATTACTTTCAACAGCGTTGTACAATCTATCATTCCCGTATCCCCTCCTTACTCTGTTCGTGTTGTTCTATAACAGTTACGTTTCCCCTGCTTTATCTTAATAAACCTAGCTACTGATAATCTAAGATAGTTAGAGGGGGACATTGAACATTATGTTAATTACAGTACTTCCACCCACTGTTTAGACTTAGTTCTAAAAGAAAAAAGAGCACAGAAACCTCATAAAGTCTTCTGTACTCTATCTGCATCACTATTCTACAGTTGTAGCTGCCTCATTATCAGCAATGCTTTCATTTATTATCTGTCGCATCTGGTCGTATTTTTTAATCATATCCTCAGCTAATTTTATTTGGCATCTAGCTCTATCTAGGTTGTGATTTTCACGATGTATTCTAAAGTACTTATCACCGTTTATATGATCAGCTAAAAACCTAGAAGCAAGTTCAATGGTTATGGAAATTGCTCCTAAGGCCATGGTATCTATTTCATTCTTGGTTAAGCCTTGCAATGCGCTCATAAAACCTCTAGTAAACTCGCGGTAATGGTCTAAGTTAAGCCCGACTTTGCTAAGATCCCTCTCATCTTCCATTGCTGTATTAGCAGCAAAACGAATTGCATCGCCAAAATCATGCATTGCAAGCCCCGGCATTACTGTATCTAGGTCTATAACGCACAGCGGCTCTAAAGTGTCTTTATGCATCAAAATATTGTTGTATTTTGTGTCATTATGGGTTACACGCAGAGGGACCTCTCCTGAGTCTGTCATGTCAGTAAGCTTGGTTGCAAAGGCGTAATTTTTAGTAAAAAAGTCAATTTCTTCTTTGACATCCTTGGCTTTTTGTAAAGGATCTAGCCTAACGACTTCAAAAAAGTTATCTAATCTTTTTCTGGTGTTATGAAAATCAGGTATAGTCTCATACAGCTTATCCATTGGGAGATCTGAAAGCAATGATTGAAATCTACCAAACGCATAACCTGCACTATAGAGAACCTTGCTTGATTCTACATAGTCAAAAGTAACCGAGTCTTTAACAAAACGGCAGATGCGCCAATACTCTCCGTCAATTTCAGTATAATTTCTACCCTCTTTGTTATCAATAAATGTGATAATATCACAATCTGTATCGCTTTTTTTATTGCGAACATGACGTCCAACTTCCTCGATGTTGTGCATTACTTTCTCTGGATTTTTAAAAACGTAATGATTAATCCTTTGAACAATAAGATCATCTTCAGTTCCATCAGGAGTTAACAAATTAACTCTGTAAGTTCCATTTATGTGACCATTGACACATTGAGTAGCACCAATGATCTCTCCAGATAAGTCATAGTGACTAATAACATTGTTTAAAACTTCGGTGGATTCCACTTTCACAATAATGCCCTCCCCTTTTGTTACCAACCCCAGTAAGTCAAAAAGACTATGTCTTAAAAACAGCAAAGAAATGGGCTTATTTTAGAACACACTAATTGAGGTAACGGACCTACTAAACCTGCTACAACTTATTGTATGTGCGTAAGACGTTTAGTGGTACAGTTCTTATATAAGAGATGCATCGCTTAAAACCCATAGGCTATTTTAATGTATCATAATGTTATAAAAACTTCTAGATTGTAACAAGAAATACAAATATTCTTTTTTTAAAATCGCTGTTTGAACAGCTTTAAGTAATATAGGTAAATCCTAGTAATTTGATCTTTTGCGTCTTTTTATAGATTCTATCTGCAAATCTGAAATTCCTCCCTTCGAAAAATCACCCTATGTTTACTAAGCTTTCATAAACCTCTATAACTTCTTAGATAAAACTTAACCCTAATAGTTACCTAAATAGTGTTTGTTCTTTCCTAAATTCTAAGTTTGCTTTTTTTATCTTTAGCTCAGGCTAGGTTTTAATTGTTGCTCTGTTTCGTTCTGCTTCTAACTTTCCCTTTTAGCCAAACCCTCAAACTCCCCTAACAACAATTTAGAGAGAATCTAACAGGATCTAGTCGATTACGTCCTGTCTCTATGTTGGATTTTAAGACTTATTCATACACAAACTAAAGCCGTTTACAACAAAACAAGGCTCCTAGCAACAAAAAAGCTAAGAGCCTTGTTTTAAAACTGGTTTTAGATTAAAGGATCGAAAACGTCACAAAGAGCGCTGCACACAGCGAAGCCACTAAAGAAACTACTGTGATCTGCGTGTTAATTGATGGACCTGCGGTGTCCTTACAAGGATCTCCTACTGTATCGCCTACAACAGCAGCCTTATGAGCTTCGGAGCCTTTGCCACCTTCATTACCAGTTTCGATATACTTTTTGGAATTATCCCAAAGGCCACCTGCATTACTCATAAAGAGGGCAAGTAAAAGCCCACTTATAATATTTCCGGTCAGAAAACCGCCAATAGCATTAATCCCACCTAAAAATCCGACAAATAATGTAGTACCGATTGCCATTAAACCAGCTGGCACCAACTCTTTTAGAGCACCTTTTGTCGCAATATCGATACATTTATCGTATTCGGGAACCACACCTTCTTTACCCTCTTTCAAGCCAGGAATCTCGTCAAACTGTCTGTGAATCTCAGCAACCATTCTCTGGGCGTTGCGGTCTACGCCAAGCATCAACATCCCCGAAAACACAGCAGGAACTGCTGCACCAATTAGAAGTCCAAAGAAAACTGCTGCATTCATAATATCAAACCCATTAAGAAGTGGCATACCTTTATCAAGTAAAACAGCATTGGCCTCAGACAAATAAGCTCCTAACAGCGCGACAACTGTTAGCCCTGCTGCAGCAATGGCAAAGCCTTTAGTCACCGCTTTAACTGTATTACCAGCACTATCTAGCTCGTCTGTTATCTCTAAAGCTTTATCGCCAAGACTCCCCATTTCAACAAGACCTCTAGCATTATCGACAATCGGTCCATATGCATCATTTGAAATAATCATACCGACAATAGAAAGCATTCCAACAGCCGACATTGAAATCCCAAATAAAGCGTCTAGATTTGTCGTTAAGTCGATACCGTTTGTTAGGGTAAACGCTCCAAGTGCAGCAACTGCAATCCCTATTAGGGCTGGGAAAACACTTAAAAAACCATAGCTTAGTCCTGAGATAATAGTAAATGCAGGACCAGATCTAGATGCAGAAGCAACATTTTTTACAGGTTTATGTTTTTCATCAGTAAAGTAATTAGATACAATACCAATTACAACGCCTACTCCAAGTCCAATTGCAGTAGCACCCCAGTATAACCAGTTTAAGTTAAAGATATGAGTTGCAAGTGCAGTTAGAACAGCGAAAATTCCTGTCGTTACATAAGTTGATGTATTAAGTGCAGTTGTCGGACTTGAGCCGTCTTTAATCCTTGCAAAAAGCGTTCCGATGATAGAAGCTAGCAGTCCAATAGAGGCATAACAAAAGACCATACCACAATTTGTACCCATACCACCATCAATTGCCATACCAAGAACTAAAGCAGAAGCAAGTGAAGCTACGTGTGAATCAAACAAATCGGCGCCCATACCTGCAACATCCCCTACATTGTCACCTACGTTATCTGCGATAACTGCAGGGTTTCGAGGA
Organism: Bacillota bacterium; assembly: GCA_028708605.1. GTDB lineage: Bacteria > Bacillota > DTU065 > DTU065 > DTU065 > DTU065. Next base: position 479 of record JAQVYS010000030.1, on the reverse strand, counting down.
TCATCCTCTGGAATGCCAAATTCTACTTTACCAACTAAGTCAGCACTGATATCAGCTGTCTTTGTAAAAATCCCACCACCGGCTTTAGCAAACAAGGCTAGAGAGGAAGCTCCAAAGCTAAATGCTAAAGCTACTGCCGCATCTTTTGCCACAAGCATCACTATAGTTACCCCTAAAAGACTTGCACCGACAACGGCCATACCCATTACGGCTCCGCCCTTAAATCCGACCATAAAAGAAGGTTTAATACCTTTTACAGCTGCTTGAGCGCATCTAACATTGGCAATGGTCGCTACTTTGATGCCTATTTTGCCTGCCATGCCTGAAAAAACCGAGCCTGCAATATATGCTAAAGCCATCATTAGATTTTGGCGTAAATTGCCTTGCCACAAAGGTTGAGGTAAAAAGAGAAAAATAATAATAGCAGCTATTAAAACAAAACAAGTTAAAGCTCTGTATTCTCTAGAAAGAAAAGTATT
>JAQVYS010000029.1 GCA_028708605.1 Bacillota bacterium | reverse complement strand
TGTTTTTAAGAACATACTTCAAGGTTCTATTATCTATAATCAAGTTTTAAATGTTTTGCAGGGGTTATCCCCTAACCTCTTAGAGCAAAAAACTTTTTCATTTAAAGACACTTTTTCTGAGCTAGAGCGGAGAGTTCTTCTAGATAGTGATGCTCTATTTGGATTATTTGGATCGATTTTTCTTGCTGTTGTTTTAGCTTTTTCTATATCATATTTTGCGCCTTGGGCCGTTTTAATACTAGCTTTAGGGGCTATAGTTAGCTTCTATCTCACAAAGGACTTAGCCACTCCTAGTGACCTAAAAGACAATCGATCTCAGGCAGAAGAGTTATCTAAAAATGCTGAGTGGTTGTTTGAGGCAGAGTATCTAAACGCCAAAGAGTTGGTGCTTGAAGAGATAACAGCTGATCTAGAAGAAGAAAACAAAAAGTATCTTAAAAGCCTTAAAACACAGAATCTGATAGCTACAGGCGGCAAAGTGATTGAAAGGCTAGCCTTTCTTTTAAGCATAGGTGTCGTAGGCTTTTATTTGATTCAAAGCGAGGCCACTCTTAGTAGTCTGTTGATTACAATAATCTTTGGAGGCCTTTTTCAAAGAGAAGTGTTTCAGATTCTTTTTCACCAGAAAAAATTAAGCGTTCAAGATGATTGGCATGAAAAGACTCAAGAACTACTTGAACAAAGCAGGCCAGATGAGGATCTCGCTTCCTATCTAGAGAGCCAAATCAGAGATAAGTTTGAACTAGAAGAGGATCTAAATCTATGTGTAGAGTTGAGACGGGTTTCATTTAGTATAGACAGTAGATTTAGAGTTAAAAACCTTTCGCTATCGATTTTCACAGGAGATAGACTAGCTATTGTTGGCAGCAAAAAAGAGCAAAAAGCGTTTTTAGATCTTCTTTTTGGCATTAAAAAACCAGATTCTGGGGAAGTTGCCTTTATCGACGTAGATGACGGCTCTCTCTCTCGTTTAAGAGCACTAAGACAAGTCGCATACCTTGCGTTGCCAGAGGGAGAGCAAACGCTAGGTTTAACACTTAGAGAAATAGTTGGTTTTGGAGATATTCAAGACATCAATGATAACTCAAGCCTTGTAGAGGCAATAAATAAAGCGGGACTTTCTTTAGATGGAAACACGACAAATGACATAATTGATTGTGTGCCAGTTCTTACCTCTTATGACCTAAAAAAACTACTTTATGCAAGAGCCGTATTTGGGGAAAGAAGATTTATCCTAATAGATGCCTCAAGCTTTGATGCTGACCTTGATGCTCCGCTATTAGAGGAGATCAAAAAGGATAGTAGAAATACGCTCGTGTTTTTAGCGCTAGACAATTCTTTTAGTGAGAGTGTAGATAGCATAATCAATTTAAAAGCTTATATTGACTAGAAAAAATTATGCCAAAACCCCAAGATCTAGATTTCTCTTGGGGTTTTGTTATAATTATAAGCATAGAATCTGTACAAGCTTTTTAGAAAATAGATAAAGATTTCTTGTGATCTAACATAGAAATTACGTGGTTATTAAGGTATCTTTATAGAAGAGCGGTCATCTTTCTTTTGAGAAAAAGGGTCAGAACCTCAAGCTTGTTCTGACCTAGTGTTACTAATTAGTGGATCTATTTATTAGTTACCTTCGAAAAGAGGTTCGCAAAGAAGAGCCTAATCGAATCCCATAAGACTTTGAAGAAACCGCCTTTTTCTACATCCTCAGCTACAGTAGCCTCGATTGATGCAATGAGCTCATCTTGCCAGTAGAATCTAAATTCGCCTACTGACTCACCTTTTTTCACAGGTGCTGTAATTGAACTATCAAGATCCCTTACTACTCTAATCTGATCTCTAGCACCAAGAGGAACAACCATAGAAGAATCGGTAGCTGGAATTACATCCACTTTACCTTTTTTGCCTTTGTAGACAGTGGTGGATATTGGTTCAACAAGCTCAGATGCTTTTACTGACTCAAAGTTGCGAAAACCATAGTTTAGCAGCTTTCTGACTTCAGTTTCGCGAATGGATTCAGAGCTAGCACCTAAGACAACTGCAATCAGACGCATATCGCTTTCGTGAGCAGTTGCTACAAGGTTATAACCGACAGCACTTAAGTGACCAGTTTTTAGACCATCTACCCCAGGATATGTCCAAAGTAATCCGTTGCGGTTTTTTTGAGTGATACCATTATAGGTGTATTCTAAAGTTGAATGGTAGTCTAAAGCTACAGGATGATCTGTTACATACGATTTTGCAAGAGTTGCAACATCTTTTGCGGTTGTGTATTGATTTCCTGTGTTATCTAGACCATGGACGTCAGTGAAATTGGTGTTTTCTAACCCCAAAGCTTGAGCTTTTTGGTTCATAGATTGAACAAACACCTCAGTTACACCGGCTATACCTTCAGCAAGAGCTATACAAGCGTCATTGCCAGAGACTACTGCAACCCCCTTGATCAGATCATCGACGGAGACAAACTCTCCTTCACGGATAAACATCTTAGAGCCTTCCGGTTGCCAAGCATTGATACTGACAGGGAAACGATCTTGCAGGGATACAGTTCCTCTTTTAATAGTGTCGAAGGTAAGATAAAGAGTCATTATTTTAACGAGACTTGCTGGGAGTAACCTTTCATCCGCATTCTGCTCGAAGAGGACTTGTCCAGTTTCAGCGTCCATTAAAATTGCTGATGTAGCCTGTACGGTAAAAAGGGGCTCTGTTTGAGCAAGCGTTGTACCAACAATGGCAGTTAACAAAATAAAGATCAATAATAGCTTAGAAAGACGTTTCATAAAGTCGGTGCGTAATTTAGCACCTTCCCTCCCTTATTGAGATAAAATATTTATTACAGGCTAAAAAATTATTTTAAGCTGTAGTAAAACATTAAAGGTAGGAAATACTCATTAATGTGGATATTGGATGCCAGAAAAATTTCAGCCTTCATTTCTCATTCTACTAGATAAAGTATCCACCCTGCAAATTTTTACTGCTAAATTTTAATAATAATTGGCTTAGGCTTGTTTGACATCTCTAAAAAGCAGTAGGACAATAGTATCAATTACTTGAAAGGAGCGATTTGAAAGTGAAAACGAAAAGCAAACCTAGATTTAATAAACTGTTTGGCGTCTTAATCATTATTCTAACCCTAAGCCTAGCTATTTTTGCATTAGATGCAGTAAATATCCTTAATGAGGCATTAGAAAACGTTACGAATCTTGAAACAATTTCTTTAGAGCTTAAAGTAGGATTGAGTGAAGATATAGGTGGCAATATGAAAATGACTCTAAAAAGCCATCTTAAGGAGGAGGTTTCTCGCCTTGAGTTTATCTCCCCGAAAGAATTTGCCGGTCAGATTATTATTGTGGATAAACCCAAAGACCAGTTTGTGAATTACTATCCAACAGGTCAGGCAGTTAGGATGCCACTATCTAATGCTCAGACAGGAAATGCTAGCATGGATATCTCAGCTTTGATGGACTTCAATACATCAGATTTAGCAAATCTAGACAAAGAGCGTTATATTTTCGAAGTTGAAGAAACAACTTTAGAAGGCATCTTAGCATATGTTATCTCTGTTAGAGATAGTCAAAATGAAGTAGGTCTCCAAAAGGTCTGGCTAAATAGACAAGATAAATTCCCACTTTATATGGAGTCTTACGATCCTAGTGGTAGAAAAATTATGACTATGACTTTAAGCAAAGTGGAAAAAAACAAGGGCTTCGATCTTAGTGAACTTAGAGCACTTCCAAAGACAGCAATTATCTTTGACATGTAATTTGAGTTAAATAAGCCCCGCTAAACGGGGTTTTCAATTTGAAGGTGAGGATTAAAATCAAGTATGAAACTACCAGAATTTGCCGTAAAAAGACCAGTTACTGTAACTATGCTGGCACTTGCCCTACTACTCTTTGGTTTCATCTCTTTATCTAGAATTGGTCTAGATTTTCTTCCCGAGATCGAGATTCCAGTTACAGCAGTAGTTATCCCATATCCAGGTGCAGATCCTGAGACAGTAGAAAATCAGGTAACTAGAGTTGTAGAACCTTCTTTAAGAACAGTAAGCGGCGTAAGTAATATCATGTCAAATAGCGCCGAAAATATGGCAATTTTTGTCATGGAGTTTAAATGGGGAACTGATCTTAAAGAAGCCTCTGATGAGCTCCGAAGTCTTTTTGACATGCTGACCTTTGCTTTGCCTGGGGAAGCCAGTACCCCGATGATCTATAAGGTTGATATGGATCAGATTCCGTTACTGTCAATAACAGTAGCAGGTGAGGACGCAAGAGAGGCGAGTGATTGGGTAGATACTGTCTTAAGACCAAGCTTAGAGAGTATCAGCGAAGTTGGGCGTATTGATCTAACCGGTCAAGGAGTCCACAAAGTTGAAGTTGCCTATAACCCCGCAAGTCTTACAGAGTACAATATCTCTCCGTCTGTTTTAAGTCAGATGCTGAGCTATCAAAACATTATGATTCCCGCAGGAAAAATTGAAGATGATGGCATCAACTATAATCTCCGCGCAGGTTACAACTTTCAGTCGTTAGAGGATATTAAAGATCTTACAGTAGGACAGAGCCAAGGTGAAGTATCACCATTTTTAGGTATAGCTATCCCTCGCTTAGTTAAATTAAGTGATGTGGCAGAGGTAACCGAGGTCTTTTCAACTGCAGGGCAGATCAGTTCTGTAAATGGAGAACCTGCAATTGTTGCAAATGTTTATAAAGCAAGTGATGCAAACACTGTCAATGCTTCAAGAGAGATCCTGAAACAGCTTGAGACTATTGACAACGAAAATTTTACTGTGGATGTTTTATTTAACCAAAGTGATTTTATCGAAGAATCACTAAAATCCCTTGCTGTAAATACAATCTTTGGTGGAATTTTAGCTATTTTTGTTTTATTAATCTTTTTGAAAAACTGGAGAACCACCTTAATTACAGCTATCTCGATTCCTTTTTCAATCATTGTAACATTCGCTCTTATGTATGCTTTTAAAATGGATTTTAACTTGATCAGCTTAGGTGGACTGGCCTTAGGAGTTGGTATGTTAGTTGACAACTCGATTGTGGTTTTAGAGAGTATCTTTAGAAAACAGCAAGAAGGCATGAGCCCAGTTGAAGCAGCAATCACAGGTACAAAAGAAGTGGGTATGGCAATTGTTGCATCAACACTTACTACTCTTGTGGTCTTTTTGCCTGCAGTCTTTATGAACTCACTTGCAGGTAGTATCTTTAAAGAATTAGCACTTACAGTGACATTCGCTCTAGCTAGTTCTCTGTTAGTGGCTCTGATTTTGGTACCATTTTTAGCTTCTAGATTATTACGTGTAGATAGCAAAGAAAATGAAAGCTACTCAAAAAGCGGTATTGCTAAAGCTGAAGATTGGTATAGAAGAAGGATAGATAAAATCATCTCAGGAAAAGGAAAATATCGCTGGTTAATAGGCACAGGAGTTTTTGTTTTGTTAGCTCTTCTTCTCTTGCCTCTAATGAATTTTGAACTCTTTTCCGAAGAGGTTACTAATCAAATTTCAGTGTCTTTGACCATGCCAACTGGAACACCTTTTTCTACGACAGAAAAAGTAGTGAGACTAGTTGAGCCTAAAATCATCGCTCTAGAGGATGTTGACAAAGTCTATACTTTAGCCGGATCTTCTGAAGATGGTGGCCTAAATATGATGGCAACTTCTGTATCTGATAATGCAGCAAGTCTCACGGTCATTTTAGAGGCTAAAGAGGGTACTTTCATGGCTCGAAATGACCCGAGCCTTACAGCAGATAGAATCAGAGAGATTCTAGAAGATGCTAAAGAGACTTATCCTGAGTTAACTGCAAGTGTTAAAGTCAGCGATATTATTGCTCAATCGGGCTTAGGTCTTGGTTCAACGGTAAGAGTTCTTGGAGTAGACAGCAGCGAGGTAGAAAACACTGCTCTTACAATTATTGACGAGCTTAAATCCTGGCCAGAGGTTACATCAGTTAACTGGTCTTTTGCTGACAAAGAACCTTTAATGGAGCTTGTCATTGATCCGGCTAAGGTTTTGATGGCTGGGCAAGTTTCAGCTCAGGTTGCCCAGTCTGTAAGACAAGCTGTTGTCGGTGAGACTGTAGGGAATGCTACAATTGCTGGAACTAGGTTACCTATTGTTTTGAAAGCGCAAGAAGAGTCAGTGGATACTCTCACAGGATTAGAGGACCTGTACCTAGCAGGTACTATGGCAACGCAAACTGCGACGCCTATGGGTCTTAGGTTAGGTAATGTAGCTGAAGTTATCAGGACTGAGTCACCTTCTCTTTTGCAAAGAACAAATGGCCAAAGAGTTATTGAGATCTCTGTAGAAACAACTACTGAGAAAAGCAGCCAAGTTAATGAAAGACTAAATAAATACCTAGAGGATCTCGACCTTGGTTCTGGAATAACAGTTGATAGAGGACAAATGGAGAAGTTTAGGTCAGATGTCTTTAGTGATCTCATTTATACAGCGATCGTTGCAATAGTGCTTGTCTATATGGTAATGGCTTCACAGTTTGAAGGCTTACTTTCACCGTTTATTATCATGGTTACTCTACCACTTGCCTTAATCGGCAGTATTATAGTCTTGTTTATTTATGATACTACCTTAACTATCCCAGCAGTTTTAGGTATGATTATTCTTGCGGGTATTGTTGTAAATAACGGTATCGTCCTTGTAGACTATATCAACCAATTAAGAAGAAAAGGTATGGAGTTAACAGAAGCGATTGTTAAAGGTTCAGGAGATAGGTTAAGACCAATTCTAATGACAGCTCTAACTACAATCTTAGGCCTGCTTCCGCAGGCATTAAGTATCGGTAGTTATACAAACCTACAAGTGCCAATGGCTTTAGCTGTCATGGGAGGACTTTTAACCTCGACATTTTTAACTCTAACTATAGTGCCATGTATCTATTACTTTATGGAAAAAGCTAGAAAACGGGGTTGATTTTTAAATGAAAAAAATCAAGATGTTTTTGTTACTTGTTTTAATTCTAGGTTTTAGTATCAGTGCTTTTGCAGTAGATACTACTTATGAAGCTTTCAGTGGGGTCTTAAAAAACCCTAGTGATTTAGATTTTCTTATAGGTGGAAAGGTCAACTTTGGCAGTGGGCAAAAGAAAAACAGTCTAAAGATTGCAGCCTTTGAAGTAAGTGATATTCTCGCCGTGCCCTATCCTGCGAAGTACTTGCTGTCTTATGAAAATAACAACCTCTTCTTTTTTCCTGGAGTTGGATTTGTAACAACTGATCTAGAGTTGTTTCTCAAAAGAAACAGAATAGAGAGGACCTTTGATTTAGGCGGCAAGCTCGATGCCTTTGCTTCAGTTTTAACCACCGCAGTGCAAGTAAAACTCATGAGGCTTCCTCAAGGTTATGTTAGCCAAGGCTTTGGAGTAGCAGATAGACTTGCAGGCTCTTTAGCTTCTGCAATGGATGAGCCGCTCCTTTTGCTTGTAGAAATGAGTGAAGGATATAGTAGTTACCTATCACTTTTATACAAACTCTATCCGGAAAATGCTTTTCGCGTAAGTTATTTAGGGAACTTTAAAACCAATGACATCAATAGCATATGGGTAAGCTGGGTTAAACCTGATATTGGTGTAGGATCATTAGATATAGGGCTTGGAGTTGAAAATGGAGATCAGAGTTTCTTGCCTAAAGGAGCTTACGGTCTATTAAGCTATTCAGCTTCGATCTCAGAATACTTTGCTCTTGAGGGCAACCTTCGCCTAGGCAGTTTGCAGTATGGGGAGGATCTAATTATCGATCCGAGTCTTGCAACCTATCTAAAACTAATCTTTGATGATGAAGTAAATGAGTTAGTTTTTGCAGCAGGTCTTGAGACATACCAAAAGGATCCTTTAGCTAACACACCAAGCTTTAGGTTTAGACTCCAATATAGTCATAGAGATAGCTTCCCACTTAGTGTTTATCTAACAAAAGGCGATGGTAAATTCTATGGTTTGGGAGTAAACTATCAGTTCTAGGCTAAGAATAATGACAAATCAGAGAGACGCTACCTATCTAGCGCGTCTCTCTTTTTTTCTCTTTGATTTTCAGCAAACGACTTTAACAAGCAACTTTTCAGTAAAGTTAAGGTAGATCTTTAGTGTTATTAAGGTCTTGCTTTAGAAAAACTCATTTGTTCCTTGACATTCTTAAAAGAGTTTTCTAAAATAGGTTTAGAAAGAGGGGGAAACAGATGCCAAAATCATTCCATAAATGTCCTGCTTGTAGCAGTGAACTAATCGAGACCTCTTTATACTGCCAGACTTGTAATACTGAAATAAAAGGTGAGTTTACACGCAGTAAGCTCGCAATGCTAAATGAGGAGCAAGAAGAGTTTGTCCTAAAGTTCCTATCTACAAGAGGAAGTCTAAAAGAAATGGAGCGGATTTTAGGAGTCTCTTATCCTACTGTAAGAGCAAGGCTCGATGAGATCTTGAAAAGTTTAGATATAATGCCTCTGACTAGCGAAGATGCTGAGGTTTTAGATCGGCGTAGAGCTATTTTAGATGACTTAGACTCTGGAAGGCTTTCTGCTGAAAAGGCAGCCGATCTTTTGCGTAAGCTTAAGGCAGGTGATAAACTTGAGTGAAAAAAGTCGTATTCTAGATATGCTTCAAGAAGGCAAAATAACTCCAAACCAAGCGGTTATGCTTCTCGAAGCTCTAGGAGAAAAGAATGCTGAAGAAATAACTAAAAACTATCAAAGAACTGAGAAAAAAACCGACTTTGATGAGAAAGCTTCCAAAATAATAGACGATTTAGGGAAAAAGTTTAACTACTTTATTGAAAACCTCGGACACTACGTGTCAGAAGGTTTAGGAAAAGTCAGTGACTTCTCTAACTCTTTTGCAGGAAGGCGTTACAGGTTTGAAGATAAGGTAAAAGGCGTAGTTAAAGATGGCGCTACTATTAAAATCAGAAGTAATGGTCCAATCGATATCAGAGGAATAGACAGCTTAGATGGGGAATTTACTATTGAACTAATTAAAATGATCAGGGAAGAAGACGAAAAAAAGGCTGAGATCATCGCTAAAGAAGCTGTAGAGATAAAATCAAGTACAGATGAAATCATCCTTAACCTTGTAGAAAACAGAGAGCTGTGGCTTGAGACGGTGATTTACCTCCCACGGAACTTTATGTATAACCTCGAAATCCATTCGGTAAATGGAAGACTTAATCTAGATGATCTGGATCTTACAACGGCCAATTTAGAGACTGTAAATGGCAGAATTTTAGTTGAGAGGTGCGACGCAGGGATCCTTAACCTTACAACCTTAAATGGCAGCATTGATATCGCTGGCAACTTTAAGGTTTTAGAAGCAGCAACTCACAATGGTTCTGTAGAATACTCTTTAGAAGAGAGTGATACAAAAGCTTCAGTAAAAAGTACCAATGGACCTGTAAGAGTAAGACTGCCAATTAACCAAAGCTTTGACTATAATATCGAAGCTACCACCGGATGGGGCAAAATGATTGTTGACCTGCCTCTCAAAGACTTAAAAGTAAATCGTGATGGAGACAACTATCTCCAAGCAACAACAATGTCAAATCTATCTTTCCCTAAAGACAGAGCAATCCAGCTTAAGGCTGTTACAAGTAACGGGTCGATAACCATTGTGCCTTTAGATTAAATACATCACAAGGAAGAGAGTGAATTTTTGATGAAAAAACTGTATCGTTCTCGCCAAAATCGCATGATAGCAGGCGTTTGTGGTGGTATTGCTGAGTACTTTAATATAGACCCTACCGTGGTGCGTCTTCTGTATTTAGTCATTAGTTTTTTTACGGCCTTTTTTGTTGGCGGAATTATCTTCTATATCCTCGCAGCAATTGTTATCCCTCAATAGTCTCTAGCTCTCATCAAGACGCATCTAAAAACCCGCTCTAACTTATTAATAGTTGTAGCGGGTTTCTGTTTTAGTGGAAGTGCGTTCAGTCTTACATAAATTATGGAGAATGGAGTAGCTATTTTTTAATTTAGGCTTTATAATATCAAAAAGACTATTCTAACTAATGGGATTATTCTCTCTGCGATCTCACATCTCTATAAAATAGCATGGCTCTTACGTTGAGCGCAGAAACCCAAAAGCAAACTAATGCCTTAGTCTAATTAGCTATGAAGTTATCTATTGTGAGGAGCAGGTGTGTGAGACAGATAAAAATAGGTTAATTGAGGGTGTACGATGGACAAAAGAAGGAAATCATTAAACAATATTACAGAAAATAAACAGATTAAAACTGTTTTCCAACCGATTATTTCTCTTAGAAATGGTGTTTTACTTGGATACGAGGCACTTAGTCGCATTATCGGTGAAAGTGAATTTGAAAACACAGAGACATTGTTTGCCACAGCCAAACAATATAACAGGCTCTGGGATCTGGAGCTGTTAAGCAGAACGACAGCTCTAGAAGCTGCAAAGTCTTTTATGATTCCGCCTTTTAAGGTAAAACTCTTTATCAATGTTCATCCTAGAATAATGCATGACAAAGCCTTTAAAAAAGGCTTTACCAAAGAATGCTTAAGTAAATATAGTATAGATCCTAGTAATATCATCTTTGAAATAACCGAAAGAAATGTCATTAATGACATGGATGGTTTTAAGGCCACTATCTATCATTACAAAAATCAAGGTTATAAAATCGCTATTGATGATGTGGGTTCAGGCTATTCGGGGCTCAATCTGATTAGTGCCGTTAACCCAAATTATGTTAAGCTCGATATGAAGCTTATTCGCAACATAAACAAAGATAACTTAAAAGGTGCAATTGTAAAAGGTATGGTTGAGTTTTCTAAAGTCTCAAATGTAAAACTAATTGCAGAAGGAATTGAAACCTACGAAGAGTTAGAAACACTTATTGAACTAGGCGTACAATATGCACAAGGGTATTTCATTCAAAAACCAGCTGAAAAAATACATAATATAAGGCCTGAAGTTATTCAGACTATCATAGAGATTAACAGAAAATTAAACCAGGGAGACAGAAGTCATAACCTCTCTACTATTAAATATCTATCTGAACCAACCAAGACGATTTCGCCAGAAAAGCCAGTTTATTATGCATATGATCTTATCAAACAAACCCCAGATTGCTTTGGGTTATGCGTCGTTGAGGATAGCGTTCCGGTAGGAATTATTACCAAGGAAAAGTTGAGTTTAATGTTAAGCGATGAATATGGGGTTGGTCTTAATCAAAATGAGCCTATCTCGGTGGTAATGGATCGAGACTTTTTGGCTGTAGAGAGTGAATTTCCAGTAAGTGTCGTTTCAACGCTTGCAATGGCACGTACAGAAGACAAGCTTTACGATTTTATTGTAGTCACAGAAGATGGAAAATATCTTGGAACAGTAACAATTAAAACATTGCTACAAAAGTCTACAGAGCTAGAGGTTTCTGCAGCAAAACAGCTAAATCCACTGACCGGTTTGCCGGGGAATCAGATGATTGAGCAGAAATTAAATGAATACTTAGAAAGTGGAAAGGAATATAGCGTTGTGTATTTTGATATCGAAAACTTTAAAGCCTATAATGATGTGTATGGGTTTGAAAGTGGGGACTTAGTAATCAGGCTTCTTGCTGATGTTTTACGGGAAAAAATACCTACTAATCAGTTTATCGGACATATAGGAGGAGACGATTTTTTGGTTATTTTAGATAGCCATAAAACTCAAGATGATTTTAAAGGTATTGTAGAGCTATTTGAATCGGATGTGTTAGCTTTCTATAACCAAACAGATATTGAAAATGGCTATATCACCGCTATCAGTCGGTACGGCATCGAAGAAAAATTCCCGCTAGTCGCCCTTACTGTTGTTGTTGTTAATAATAAGTCACATGAGTATGAAAGCTCATATGAGATTTCCGCTGATCTGGCAGGACTAAAAAATAAGGCAAGGCGGTTTAGGGCTTCTGCAATTCCTTTAAACTATTCAGGTAAAAAAATAGAGACCGATACTTAAAGGGGTAGGGGGTAGAACCTTACCACTTATACATCGGCGGCAATCTAGTTTTATATGATATGGTTCCTTAGTAATATCCCTTACTCTTCTAGTATTCATATAATGGACTAGGAGAAAGGGTGAAAAGATATGTATGATAATTATGGTTTTCAAATAGACTGCAGAGATCGTTTGAAACTAAAAGATTATGGCCCAGAGCCTTTTGTAATAAATATTGAAAAAGCTACGTTACAAAACGATTATTTCCGCCTAGCACTTTGGACTGGCGAGCACCTTCAGCTTACTTTAATGACAATTGATGTGTGCGATTCAATCGGTTTAGAGATGCATCCTAATGTAGATCAGTTTCTCCGCATTGAACAAGGTGAAGGACTCATAATGATGGGAGATCGCAGTGATCTGATGAATTTCCATGAAAAGGTCTATGATGATTATGCAATAATCATCCCTGCAGGAACGTGGCATAACCTTGTAAATACTGGCAGAGTCCCAATTAAGCTTTATTCCATTTATGCACCCCCACAGCACCCTTATGGCACAATTCATAGAACTAAAGAAGATGCTATGGAAGATCATGATCATTAAATAAAAGTTTAGATGATGAGATTATCCGCTTTAACCAAAAGCAAATCAGGTTAGAGCGGTTTTTTTATGACTAATTTTGATTAAAACCTTTAACCTCTCAAAATGCTTTTGACAATTTCTGAGGATAAATGGCAGGAGTTTTATTTATAATAAGGAAAAATAAGGTTGTACGGAAACGTTTTTTTGAGTAGAATCAGCCTTTTTTAAAAGACGATTAGGTAACAACTTTGTTTTTAAAAAATTAAATGGAGTTGATATCTTTGAAAAGACGGTTTGTGCTTGGTGTTGTACTGCTTGTTTTCGTATGTAGTTTAGCCGTGTTCGGTGAGTCTTTTGTGGAAGCTAAATATACTACAAAAGCGCCAAAAATTGATGGGGTTTTAGATGATGAGATTTGGAGCCAGATTGAACCGAGATCTGATTTTACGATTGCCACAGGAGGCACGCCTCCACTTAAAACTGAGTTTTGGGTGGCATGGGACAGAGACTATCTGTATGTTTTGATTAAAAACTATGTAGACACAACAAAACTAACTAAAAATATCACCGCAGATGGCGGAGCAACCTGGGAAGACGATGAAAACTCAGTTTTTCTAAACCCAGCATTTCCAGAGCAGGTTAGTATGTACCAGTATTCGTTCAATAGTATTCCTGTAAGGAATGGTCTAGCCTATGGTGGCACAACAAGACCAGAATATGATCTATGGGAAGTAGCAATTGTTGAAGAGAGTGATTACTATATCGCTGAGATTGCTATCTCCTTTGAATCTACCGACAATTGGCCTGAAGAAGGAGATCTGTGGGGCTTTAATATTGGTCGAGGCTGCACATCCACAGGCCAAGCTTATTCTTGGAGCCCTCTTGGAGCAGCAGGTTTTATCGATGCTACTTCATTTGGAGTAATGGAGTTTGTGAAATAAAGTTAACTTAAAGGAGCCGTATTAAAATGACTAACAACTATCCTCTAAATCCCCGGATTATTGCCCATAGAGGCAACTCTTCAGAAGCACCTGAAAATACTCTTGCAGCGATTAATTCTGCGTTAGAACTTAATTGCGATGCCATCGAGATCGATTTGCATCTCTCTAAAGATGGCGAACTTATTGTGATGCATGACTACCAAATTGACCGTACTACAAATGGGACAGGTAACATTATGGACATGACAGTAAGTGAGCTTAAGCAGTTTGATGCAGGAAGCTGGAAGGGCGAAGCCTTCAAAGGAGAGCCGATTCCTACCTTTAGTGAGGTTCTAAAGGCGGTTAAAGGCAAGAGTAGACTCGTAGTGGAGATGAAAGTTGGAGGCGCTGAGGAGAAGTTGCTTCAGGAATTACGTAGTTTTGATATGTTAGAGGATGTTGTGATCATCTCCTTTTACCCCGATGTTTGTGCAAAACTAAATGAACTTATGCCAGATCTTCCTTGCTCAGTCCTCACAGCTGTATCTACCTTTGAAGAGTTTGTCGATGTTACAAGAAAAGCAAAGACAAAAGCTATAGACCTTTATCATGCAAGACTTGAAAGAGAAGTAGCAGAAAAGCTTCTAGACAGAGCCTACGTTCTTTGGGTTTGGACAGTTGATGATGTCAAAAGCATGAGAAGAGCCGTAGATCTTGGTATTACAGGGATTACCACAAACAAACCAAAACTTGCTATCGAACTTTTTAGATAAACCAAGAAACAGATAGCCCGCTCAAAAGGCGGGCTAATTTTTTACATTAAACTATCTTAAGGAGAAGTAGTTATCTACTAGCTTGTCGATAATCTTTAGAGCTTTATCTTTATCCTCGCACCATATAGTAAGAGCAAAACCTACAGGAATACCCGGGTTTGGTCTTTTCACCGTATACGCGCCACCGATAGGCTCAAGGTAAGGAAGAAGCTTTTTTAACCGCTCATTTGAGCTCATAATTAAGTCATCTTTGTCATAGACCATAACAATGTCAGGGGCAGAAGACGGATTTTGTATGAGCTCTAGAACAAGGTTCTGGTACTTTTCGGCATCAGTTATATCGCTATACTGTACATCAATCTTCGTGTGCAAATCACTTTGTAATGAAGAGACAAATCTATTAAGGCTCTCTTCTCGATAGATATTAGGTAGAAAATATAGCACTAGACCACTTCTTTTTGGAAGGTACGGAGAGACAAATACGTAGACATTTAAGCCTATTAACGCGAAAAATAAGCAAGCTACAAGGAAGTTTTTCATTTTTGCACTCAAAAAATCGCCTCCAAAGTACCATTAGTCTATTTGTAAAGAAGCTTTTCTTTTGCTAACGTAAAATTCCTCTTACGATGTTTTGTTTAAGTTTTTCAGAGTTACATCGTATGCGCTTTTTATGTTCTACCTTTAGAGGAGGAGTTAAGGTAAAAAAAGGTAAACTCTTTAGTACAGGGCTTTGAAAAAAGGAGTGGCAAATTATGGCAGAGAGGGAGTATGTTAAAGGTTCTAACTCCACCGAAGAAAAACCCGTAAAACTGTCTTTGATCCTTAGCGTCTTGGAAGCATTAAAGAAGAGTAGTGTTTGTGAAATTGCGAAAAAGATGCATGTACAAATTCCAGGATTTCGTCTCAACAAGGCCCCTAAAAAAAGACTCATCGAAGGCATAGCGTCTAGAATCTATTCCAAGCCATTTTCCGAGGTGCTAAATTACATTAATGAGGCAATCTTTAAGGAATATCCTCAGCTTTTTGTAGCATTAACAGGCAGCGAAGAAGACTTTGATATAGACTACTGGGTTCTAACCTGCGGCAGAGAAATAGTCTACTTTGTTCTTGACATATCAAGTGGCAACGATCATGAGAAGCTGTTGGAGGCCTTAGAACAAAATACAGAAACTAAAAAGCATCTTCAAGAGATTAAAAAGGATATTGAAAGAGAAAAACCGGGAGCTCTCTCTAAGGCAAAGAAGGATGCCAAAGGAGAGCATGAGCTAGAGGGATTAGAAACAAAAGCTTTAATAGCAGAGGTGAAGCAGCTTAGAAGGGCTATTGCGGAAAAAGACCGGGTTATCTCTGCCCAAAATAAAGAACTAAAAAAAGCCGAAAAAAAGCTCAAAGAAGAGAGATCATCTAGTGGCAAAAGGTCTAACGAAATTGGCAGGCTAAGAAAAGACATTCATAGTCTTAAACAAGCATTAACTAAAGCAGACCAAGAAAAAGCTTCACTAAGAAACCAGGTAGTAGAACTTAAAACTCAAAAGAAACAGCATGAAGCAACTGTTGATACTTTAGATCGAATTATTACAAAACATGAAAAGACAGCCTCCTTACATGGTCAAGACGTAGAAAAGTTTTTGGACGAGAAAAGACGATTACATCTTGAAGCAGTAAAATGGGAAGCAAAGTGGCAGATTGAACGCCTCTTAAGGTCAAAAAGCTCTCAAAAAAGAGCGATTGAGATGAAGGTCCTAATCGATCCAAACGATCTGCAAACGACTTATCTTGACGCTATTAGAGTAGCTGAAAACAGGTTAGTTGAAGATTTTTCGTCATTAAACTTAGAAAGAAGAAAAACAACATTAGATAGGATTAAGACCTTTATCAGTCTTGAGGAGTTAGTTGAGAATGTAGCGCTTAAAGATGAAGCTTTTTTGCCTGTTAATATAGAAATAGACCCAGATAGGTGTACTGAGCAAGTTGTAGTCGAGGGTCTTTTTATCTATGAAGGACCACATGGTTATTTGAGGTCAGAGGAAGGTTTGTTTCTAGTTACGCCTTTTGATGTTGTTAGAAATAATCTTGTTACAGGAGATAGACTAAGGCTGATCTTAGAGAGGACTTTTGCAGCCGCTAGCGATATTGGAATTCAACTTGAAGTTTTGGAAAAGACTGAGAGTAAAGAGACTATCTGTTCTCTCAAAAAAAACGGCGATGAGATTTTAGTTATTAATCCATTTAATTATTCCCTAGAGTTGAGCCAAACTGAATTTGAGTATATCGGTTATAATCTTGATGACCCTGTAACTGTAATATATCCTGATCTTAAGGTAGCAAAGATTCCTAGAGATATGGTAATCTATGCAAGAGTGATTAAAGCACATGATCCAACTTGGCAGGAGATGCCAGGTAAAGAAAGAAAACGTAGTGAGAAAAAACGGCTAACTATGGGTTCAGATGAAGAAGAAACTAATACACCACTTTACGCAGACCAAACAGTGCTTGTTGTTGGTGGCGAGTCTTGTAAAGAGCAATTAAAAACAATTGTGGAAAGTATGAGTGGTAATTTTCTTTTCCAATCAGGGTTTGATTGTAAGAAAATGGTAGAAAGTAACGTTAAAAAAGCTGACTTAGCCATTTTAATGACACAAGAGATCTCCCATAGTGTTCAAAAGCTCGTTTTAAAAGCTGCAGATAAACATCAAAAACCATACCACTACTATAACGAGCGGGGAGCAGTTTTATTTAAAGAATTTTTAAGTGATTTGAGGGGTGAGTAAAAATGGTATATCGTATTGGCATAGATGGTGGAGGAACAAAAACTTTAGGAGTTCTAATTAATGAAAAAGGTCAAATTCTTGGCCAAAAAGAAGCAGGACCTGCAAATTTTTTGACAGTTGGTCTAGACCAAGCTATCAAAAATATTGAAGCTGTGATTTATGGTCTTTGTAAGGAACATAACCTAAGCCTAAACGACGTCAAAATCGGTATGGGGCTTGCAGGTGTTGGCAGAGAAAAGGACAAAAAAATACTGACTGAAGCTTTAAGTGGAAGAAACTTTGACTCTGTCATTGAAACAGATGCAGTAGCTGCTTTAATGGCTGCAACAGAAGGAAAAGATGGGATTATTGTTGCGGCAGGGACTGGCTCTATCGCATATGGAATTAGAGGAGGAAAACAGGTCAGAGTCGGAGGCTGGGGCTATCTTTTAGGTGACGAAGGCTCAGGCTATTACATCGGTAAAAGAGCAATGATGGAAGCCTGCCGTAGCTATGATGGGCGCTCCAAGCATTCCTTGCTTCACGAGATAGTCCTAGATTATTTTGCCTGCATAAACCATGATGACTTTATCTCCTTTATTTATGAGCAGCCACCACTAAGGCAGCAGGTAGCAGACCTTACCCGCAAGGTTGCGGATGTTGCGAATAAAAAGCAAGATAGCCTTGCAATTCAAATCTTAGAAGATGCAGCTAGTGAACTGGCACAACTTGCAATTACAGCTGCAAAGAGATTAGATTATCAAGATGAGGAGTTTGCTTTAGGATTTGTTGGTGGAGTGTTTAGAGCAGGAGATCATATTGAAAAACCATTTAGAGAAAAAGTACTAGAGGTTTTCCCTAAAGCGAAGATTGAACCTTGTTTGCATCATCCGGCGGTAGGAGCTGCGCTCATGATTGCGCCATTAAGTGAAGATGCAATAGCCAATTTGAGAAATACAAAAAAGGGCAGTGATTAAATTTGAAAGAAAACTTAGGAGCGTTAGTTACAGAGACTCAAAACCAAAAAACAATCGATTTAGACACCTATAGTTCCTTAGAGATTGTAAGGGCGATGAATGAAGAAGACAAAACCGTGGCATTTGCTGTCGAAAAGGAAGTGCCAAATATTGCCAGAGCTGTGGACCTTATCGTCGCGTCTTTTAAGAAAGGCGGAAGGCTATTTTATGTAGGGGCTGGAACGAGTGGGAGACTTGGAGTACTAGATGCTAGCGAATGCCCACCTACCTTTGGAGTTCCCTATGAGATGGTAGTACCTATTATTGCAGGAGGTCCAAACGCTTTTATCAAAGCCTTTGAAGATGCAGAGGATAATCCAAGCCTCGGGAAAAAGGAGATCTTGGAGCATAATCTGACCAAAAACGATACTGTAGTTGGCATAGCAGCAAGTGGTCGCACGCCATATGTAATTGGGGCTTTAGAAGCAGCAAAAGAGCTAGGTGCAAGTACAGTTGCTGTAGTTTGTAACCCAAATTCGCCAGTTGCAAACGCCGCAGATGTCAAAATTGCTCCTGTAGTAGGACCTGAAGTGCTAACTGGTTCTACTAGATTAAAGGCTGGTACAGCTCAAAAGATGGTTCTTAATATGCTAACAACTGCTTCTATGGTACAAATGGGCAAGGTTTACACCAACTTAATGGTTGATGTACAAATGACCAATATCAAGCTCGAAGACCGCGCTCGCCGCATAGTCCAAACTGCGACAGGAGCGCCAATTGATGAAATCGATGAGGCTTTAAAGAAATCTGGCTCATGTAAGGTTGCAATTGTAATGATTCTAGCCAAAGTGGATGAAGGAAAAGCTAGAGAGCTTCTTGACAAATCAAAAGGATATGTCCGCCAAGCGATAGAGAGTAAGTAGACAAAAAAAGGAAGCAGAGGGTTAGGAGTCCCTGCTTCCTTTTTGAGTCCGTTGAAAAAACCCAAAGAACGCTCTGGCCACAATCACAATTATCGGACCAATAAAAAGTCCCCATACACCAAAAATCATGAGCCCTGCGTAGATACTAAAGAGCATAAGTAGTGGATGTATGCCAGTAGAATCGCCTAGTATTATTGGCTGTAATGTTTGCCTTGTTACTAAGATCATGATATTTAAGATTGTGGTAATCCAAAAAACACTGATTCTACCAAAGAAGAGTTCGAAAATAGACCAAGGTATAAGAATAAGGCTAGGTCCTAAAACTGGTATCATATCAAGAATTGCTAGGAGCACTGAGAGAATCATCCAATAAGGATTTCTTAAAATCAGACCTAAAAAGAAGCTACTCAGTAAAAATGTAAGCAGGCTCAGGAAAAGCTGACCTTTTAAAAAACCGATGATCTCTTTTATAGCCTTAGAAGAGGCTTTGTGAAAATCTTTTCTTAGATTGCTGGGCAGGATATTTACGATAGAATTAGAAAGAACGTGGCGGTCTTTAGCCATAAAGAATGAGGCTATAATGGTAATAATAATGATAATAAATATGTTAGGGATAATTACAGCCCATGTTAAAATGGTATTTAATACTCTGGTGATTAGAGCTTGAAAGGTACTAAAAATACTGCTTACAGTCGTTTCTATGTAGTAGATTGATTCTGGTGGAAGGGTTGGGAAGAAGTCCCTGGCTTTAGTTATTAGTAGGTTTATTTCACTAAAGAGGCGTTGCTGATTTTTAGGGAGACCTGAAGCTAACTGCCAGATTTGGTTTACACCAAAGACTAAAATAAACGTAAAGATAACCGTAGTAATTAAAAGGATAATAAACAAACTAATTATTACGCTAATTGTTCTTGAAAGGTGCAGTTTATTTTGAAAAAACACGATTAGGGGCTCGATGATTGAAGCGATTATTAGCGCGAAAAAGAAAGGCAGAGCAGCATAACTTAGCTCAGAGCGGAAAGCAAACAGAAATAATAGCAGTAAGATAAGAACCCCAATCCACAGATATTGGTACCACGCTTTGGCTTTTTTCATAGAAATCACCTCGTTTCTGATTTATAATAATTGACAAACCTAGGAGTTTTTTGCATACTTAACAGAAAGATTTACTCTCCAAAGGTAAGGAGTTTATAAATGCTAGACAAAAGAATTTTAAGAGCGAAGATTTTAAAAGAGAGAAAAAGTTTATCACAAGAGATTATACGTAAAGCAAGTGATAATATTCAAAAGGAGCTGACGTGCCTTCCAGAATTTATGGAGGCTAGGAACATATTTTCCTATAGCTCACTTCCTAGGGAGATCGATACTCAGTATATTTGGAAATATAAGGATACCAAAAATCTGATTTTTCCGAAAGTCGATCAAGGGGTACTGCGGCTTTTTATGGTAGAGTCGAAAGAAGATCTTAAACCAGGTGTTAAGGGCATCTTAGAGCCCTTTAGAGGTCAGGAGATAAGCCCTGAGACTCCAGATTTTATTATTGTTCCTGGGGTTGCCTTTGATAAAAAGGGCAACCGTTTAGGTTATGGCGGCGGTTATTATGATAAACTTTTGCCTTCTGTTTTGGGACTGAAGGTAGGTGTGGTCTTAGAGAGATATTGTTTCCCTGAAAACACTCTTACCCTAGAGACCCACGATATACCAGTTGATGTAGTAGTATCTGAGGCAGGAGTTTTTTGGAGGTAAATAGAGTGAAAGAACAGACATTAGTAATTATTAAGCCAGAAGGTGTAAAAAGAGGTCTTGTTGGCGAGTGTATTAGTAGATTTGAGAAAAAGGGACTTCGGATAAAAAGGCTTGCAGTAAAGAAAATATCAACGGATCTTGCAAAGATTCACTATCAGCATCAAAGTGATAAACCGTATTTTCAGAGCATTATTGATGCCTTTACAGTCTCCGAGGTAGTACTCATGGTTTTAGAAGGCGATGAGGCAGTTTCTGTGGTGAGACATTTAATCGGTGCTACAAACCCACTTGAAGCAGAACCTGGAACAATCAGGGGCGATTTTGGTGGACCTCTACCATTAAATGTTGTACATGCATCTGACTCAGCAGCAACAGCTAAGGTAGAGATAACGAGATTTTTTGATTAGACTAATTGAAGAAGGTGTTTGAGTGGGATACAAAATAATCGATAAAAAAGATTTAGCTCCAGCAATTTATAGTTTGAAGATAGAGGCACCACTTATAGCCCAAAAAGCACGTCCAGGAAACTTCGTGATCTTAAGATATAAAGACTCAGGGGAAAGGCTCCCTTTTACTTTAGTAGATTGGGACCAAGAAGAAGGATGGGTTGAATTAATCATTCAAGAAGTAGGAAAATCCACAAAGGAGCTCGCTTTATTTAAAGCAGGCGATGAGATTAAGGACCTTTTAGGACCTTTAGGAAAGCCTTATCCACTACAAAAATACGAGGGACCTGTTGTGGGAGTTGCAGGAGGTCTTGGAGCTGCTCCTCTATACCCAATTTTAGTAGCCCTTAAAAAACTTGGTAATGAAATTATAACAGTTTCTGGCGCTAGAAATACAGAACTTTTCATTTTAAAAGATGAATTTAGAGAGATATCTAAGGAGTTTCTAATCGCCACCGATGATGGTAGCGAAGGCAGAAAAGGTTTTGTAACTGATGTGCTTAGAGACCTTTTAGAGGGAAAAAAGCTTGGTCAGGTTATTGCCATTGGCCCTGTACCGATGATGGCAGCTGTAACGCGGCTTACTAAAGAATTTAATACCCCAACTGTGGTTAGTCTTAACGCATTAATGATCGATGGAA
Source organism: Bacillota bacterium (assembly GCA_028708605.1). Classification (GTDB taxonomy): domain Bacteria; phylum Bacillota; class DTU065; order DTU065; family DTU065; genus DTU065. Next base: position 379 of record JAQVYS010000029.1, on the reverse strand, counting down.
CAGGTATGTGTGGAGGTTGCAGGGTAACTGTTGGTGGCCAGACTAAGTTTACTTGTGTTGACGGGCCAGACTTTGACGCTCACCAAGTCGACTTTGATGAGATTTCAAGAAGGCAGCGCTTTTACAAAGAGCAAGAAGGTAAGGCGCTAAAAATCTATGAAGATCATGTCTGCAACATTCAAAAAGCAGCAGATAGGCTAGAGAAAGAGAAAAACGAAGATTAAGAAGATTAAAAAAAGAGGACTGGAAAAATGAACTGAGACCCAGTATGTAGACAAGTAAAAAAGGCCTTTGTGTTTAGCATGCCACTAGAAGATGGTTTCTGTATTCTACAGGAGCCATCTTGTTTTTTGTCCATTGATAGCGGCAATTATTATAG
>JAQVYS010000002.1 GCA_028708605.1 Bacillota bacterium | reverse complement strand
ACAAATGAATGGGGAAGTTGCTGGGTGTTTACTTATGATGTGGATCTAGCTATCCCACACCTAAGAGAGTTTTATGAGCTTGATTGTTATCTTCAAGCCGTTCGTGGCATAGGCCCTGTAAGAGAGGAAAAGCTAAATAGCGAAGGCGTCTACACAATTTCAGGTCTTGTTAAAACCTGTAAAAATGAATCTTTATTAGAGGATGCATCTCTAGCCTATAGAGCAATAAGCAATAAGGACTGGCCAACTATCTTTAAACGCTTTCCAAAGTTTACGGTTTTAGGGAGCGTTCCTAGGGATAAAATTGCTGTGGTTGATATTGAAACTTCAGGGTTTGGCTTTGCTATGCCAATCTTTTTGGTTGGCATTCTAACCTTAAATCCTGCTCCTTTAGTTAAACTATTCTTGGCCCGCCATCCGGCAGAAGAACCAGCTATGTTACAGCAAGCAAGTTCAGAACTTTCCGATAAACTTGCAGTAATAACATATAATGGAGCTTCTTTTGATCTACCTGTAATGACTAAACGTTGCATAAGATCTGACGTAGCATTTACGAAGCCCCTAAATCTTGATCTTCTACCAATAGTAAGAAGGCTTTTGGGGAAAGAAGTTCCAGACTGCAAACTAAAAACAATTGAAAAACTGATACTGAAATATGAAAGAGACAAAGACCCAGCATCAAGTGAGATTCCAGCAATCTACCAGCAGTTTTTTATGGAACAAGATCCGAGCGTACTAACCGATGTCATAAGTCACAATAAAGTTGATCTAGAAAGCTTAATTAAAATCTGGAGCTATCTTGATGAAAGAGATAGAAACAATGGTTTTTAATTTAAGCTTTATGAGAGGCTAAGTATATAAAGAAAAAGCCGAGAAGAATTAAGATGCTGGTTTTTAGAGGTGATAAAATGTCAGATCATTATTATACAAAAACACCAACTAGTGAAAGTAACCCTAGGATTATAGATATCAAGATCTTAGGTCGTGTCTATAAGGTTTATTCAGATAGTGGTGTCTTTTCTAAAAAAGGACTAGATAAAGGTACAGAGATCCTGATTAAAAAGATGCCAGTTAACGCTAACGATAAGGTTTTAGATTGGGGAACTGGCTATGGGATTATCGGGATTGTCGCAGCTTATCTTGCAAGAGATGGTCAAGTTGAGATGATTGATGTTAATGAAAGGGCGGCTTTACTAGCCAAAAAAAACCTTGAATTAAATGGCATCACCAATGCCAAAGCATATCAAAGCGATGGGTTTTTGAATGTAAATGGCAAGTTTGATCTCATTGTATCCAACCCCCCATTTAGAGCAGGCAAAAAGGTTGTCCATAACCTAGTTGAAAGAGCGCCTGAATTTTTAGTAGATGGCGGAGGGCTTATTTTAGTTGTGCAACGCAAACAAGGAGCAGAAAGCCTTACTAAAAAGATGGAGGATGTCTTTGGTAACGTTGAAATTCTAGATCGCTCTGGTGGCTATCGCGTCCTTCTTTCCAAAAAACAGGCTTATAAGTCTAACTAAAACCTCCTTTCGCATATTAATTGGCGGAGGGGGTTTTATGCGGAAAAAATGGAGGCGTGTTATTTTAGCACTTCTGCTAATCGTATTAAGGGTTGTTGGTCCCAAGATTCAGTTGGATGTAGCATTGGTGAGTTCATCGTCAGGCAAGGTCGTTGTGATTGATCCAGGTCATGGGGGAATCGATCCTGGGACCCGATCTAAGGCTGGAGCATTAGAAAAAGATATAGTTTTGCAGATTGCACAAAAGCTAGAAACTAAATTGAACAGCTATGCGGTATATACTATTTTAACTAGAACCACCGATACGGATCTAGCTCCCGAGGTAAGAGGTCCATTAATTACTAGAAAGAGAGAGGACCTTAATCGCCGAGCGCAAATGGTAAAAGAACATAATGCTGATCTTCTGGTTTCGATTCATGCTAATTCTTTTCCAGAAAGCAAATGGTCTGGAGCACAGACCTTTTATTATGCAGAAAATGGCTTGAGTAGAGTTTTAGCAGAGGCTATACAAGATAGCTTAGTCAAAAATTTAGGACCAAATACTAGAAAAGCAAAGCCTGGAGACTTTAGAATATTAAGGGAGAGTAAAGTACCTAGTGCCATGGTAGAAGTTGGTTTTTTATCCAACCCAAAGGAAGCAAATCTTTTGAGTGACCCTACCTACCAAGACAAACTTGCAGAGGCAATCGCAAAGGGAATTATCGAATTCTTTATGGTAGATCAGACAAGTAAGGTGACGGCAAAACCACTTGTCTTAGGAGAGTTTATCCCACCTTCTGTAAGCCAAAACGAAGTTTTTTTGTTCTTTGCGTCGTCAAAAGACACAGGATTGTTGGACTACGAAAAACGCACAATAACTATAAAAACACCAGAAGGCGTTTTAGAGATGCTAAAGCAGAGACCAACAAGCCCCGACTTAACAACTGTTTTAGGTGAGCAAGTAGAGTTAAGTTATATTGGCAAGACTGTAGATACTGCCTTTGTTACAGTGATCTTTAACGGAGATAGTCCGTCTGGTAGGATGGAAGAACTGGCGATTTATTCGGTTGTTAACACTTTGACGCTACTTCCGGATATTAAGGAGGTTGTTGTTGAAGTCGTAAACGGTAGTGAGCACTTTGACTGGAGCAGGCCTCTTTCATTTAACAATTATCTAATAGAAAATCATATTAGAGTCAACGCTTCACCTGTTAATTGAAAACATTTAAAGCGCCTAGAAATAGGCGCTTTTTTTGTAAAAAGTGAAAAAAACAACTAAGAAAGTTTAGCATTCGTAAAAAATATTGAAAAATATTGCGAAATATGCAGGGTTTTCTGTGGATAAGAGGAAGTTAATCTGTGGGAAATCACATTGAAGGCAATTTCAAATTCAAATGGGAAAAACGCATTACAAAAAGACAAAAAATACGCTTTACGTAATGCATACTCCCATGGTAAAATGGTAATCGTAAGAAAGCAGGTGAGAGGCCATGGATGAATTGGATAGAAAGATTGTGGCTATTCTCCAGGAAGATGGTCGTACTCCTTATACAACTATCGCAGATTCTCTTGGAGTTGCTGAGGGAACAATCCGCAAGAGAGTCGCTCGATTGATGGACGATGGCATTTTGCAGATAGTAGGTATTGTTGACCCTAAGATGGTTGCCCAAAGCACAATCGCTATAGTTGGTATTCAAACCGAAGGAGAACCAGTAAGTAACATAGTGGCCAAGCTCTCTGAAATTGAAGAAATTCGCTATATCGGAGTCTGTGCTGGTACTTACGACCTTATTGTTGAAATTGTAGTAGGTTCGAATGAAGAATTATTTGACATTTTGACCCATAAAGTACGTTTAATTCCTGGAATTAAAGATAGTGACACTTCACTTGTAATGAAAGTTTATAAAGAACGTTATAATTGGAGAGGCGTTTGAGGAGGTAAAAAATAGATGAAAAAGCTTCAATGGCTGATTTCCCTGATATTTATTTTAAGTCTTATAACCACTGCAGTAGATATAGGAATCATACAGATTCTGGAGCATCCAGCGCTAGACGCTGCTAGAGCTGGATTTATGGATGAGCTAAAAGAACAAGGAATAAATGCAACGTATGATTATCAAAATGCTCAAGGTGATATGGCAACACTTTATACCATAGCCGGAAACATTGTAGCTGATAAGGTTGACTTAATCTTAGCAATTGCTACCCCTTCAGCTCAGGCAGCAGCAAATGCTACATCACAGATACCAATCTTAATCACAGCTGTTACTGACCCAAAGATTGCAGGCCTTGTTAAAGAGTTTGATAAACCTGGTACCAACGTTACAGGTACTTCAGATATGAACCCGGTTGAAAAACAACTAGAGCTTATTTTGAGTTTTGCTCCTAAAGCGACTCGCATAGGGATTATTTATAATGGAGGAGAGGCTAATTCTGTCGTACAGATCGATCTCGCTCAACAAGCTGCCAAAAAGCTTGGTTTGAAACTTGTGTTAGTTACAGTATCTGAAACTAGTGGTGTTTTTCAAGCAACTCAGTCTCTTCAAGGTAGAGTAGATGCTGTTTATGTTCCAACTGATAATACAGTTGTGGCAGCATTAGAGTCTGTAATTTCGTTTTGCGAAAGAAATAAACTGCCTTTAATTGCAGGAGAAACAGAATCTGTTGAGCGTGGCGCGCTAGCTACAATTGGTCTTAACTACTATGATCTTGGTCGTCAAACAGGCGCTATGGCAGTAAAAATCCTGAACGGTGCAGACCCGGCTGAAACGCCAATCGAGTTTCAAGAAAACATCAATTTAACGGTTAACAAATCAGCAGCAAAGAGAATGGGGTTTACTATTCCAGATGAAATATTAAAAGAGGCAATAGTTGTAGAATAATCCTGTGCTTTTAAGGTATTCTACGTTGAAATGGAGGTGAGCAGTCTGCTGGTGTGCAGTCTGCGGTGAAATGCTTGGAATATGGGCAACTCCCCTAGAACAGGGGTTAGCATATGGGATATTAGTTTTGGGAGTTTATCTTACTTTTCGCATACTAAACTATGCGGATCTAACTGTAGACGGAAGCTTCCCTTTAGGAGCAGCAATTGCAGCTACAGCAATTACTAAAGGAATCCATCCAGCGTATGCTACGATGCTTGGTTTTTTTGGAGGGGCCTTAGCTGGAACAGTTACAGGCTTTTTAAATACTAAGTTAAAGATATCTAGTCTTTTAGCTGGTATCCTTACCATGACAGGTCTTTACTCGGTTAATTTAAGAATTATGGGTGGCAGATCCAATATACCTTTGCTTAGGGAAGCTACTTTAGTTACAATGGCTCAAGATAAGATCGGGTTTGAGTGGGGAGCAATTTGTCTTTTTGGATTTATTGTAGTTATTATTAAGCTTGTTTTAGATTATTTCTTACACACAGAGATTGGCTTAGGTCTTAGAGCCTGCGGTGACAACGAGAAAATGATTAAGGCTTTAGGTGTAGATACAGACCTTTATAAGATTTTTGGTCTAGCAGTGGCTAATGGCTTAGTAGCTATGGCAGGTAGTATTGTTGCGCAATACCAGGCCTTTGCTGATGTGGGTATGGGTATTGGTACAGCAGTGGCAGGTCTTGCATCTGTAATTTTGGGCGAAGCAATTATTAGACCCAAAACTATTTGGACTGCAACCTTATCTGCGGTTTTAGGGTCAATTCTATACCGTTTTACTATCACTTTTGCACTGAGAGCAGGTTTTGCAGCTACAGACCTTCGTCTTGTGACCGCAGTATTAGTCATTTTTGCACTTGCTCTGCCAAGGATCAAAGAAATGAAGCTTGTGAAAAAAATCGCTGAAGCAAAAAAAACTACTACGAGTCAAGTTGTAAAGCATAAAACCCAACCTGCGTCTACCTTAATAGGAAGTGAAAAGCATGCTACAGATTGAGAATCTTAATAAAACATTCGAACTAGGTGGAGGTACTTTTAAAAGAGCATTAGTTGATTTGGATTTTGTTGCTCAAGAAGGAGATTTTGTAACAATAGTTGGCTCCAATGGAGCGGGAAAATCTACTCTTTTAAATATGGTAGCAGGTGTATATGCAGCAGATTCAGGAACTATTGCTATTGACGGAACAGATATCACTTCTTGGCCTGAGCATAAACGGGCTAAGTTTGTCGGTAGAGTTTTTCAGGACCCGATGATGGGTACAGCAGGATCGATGACTATTGAAGAAAATCTTGCTATGGCTTACAAAAGAGGTCAAAGAAGAGGGCTTAAGCTCGGTGTAGCTAGGAATAGAGTGAAGTTTAAGGCGCTACTTGCTGAGCTTGACCTAGGGCTTGAAAAACGTCTAAAAGACCAGGTGCGCCTCCTATCAGGTGGTCAAAGGCAAGCTTTGACTTTGATGATGGCAACCTTAAAAACTCCGCAGCTTTTACTCCTTGATGAGCATACGGCAGCTCTTGACCCTAAGACTGCCAGAAGAATTATTGATCTCACACAAAGCATCGTAGATAATCATGGTTTGACTGTTTTGATGGTCACTCACAATCTACAGCAGGCACTAGAAGTAGGAAATCGTACGATAATGATGCATGATGGTGGAATTGTTTTGGATCTTCAAGGAAGAAAGCGAGAGGATACTAGTGTAGATAGTCTCCTTGAAGCATTTAGCAGAGTAAAGAAAGAGAGATTCTTAGATGATAGAGCGCTTTTGGCTTAAGCCAAGGCGCTTTTTTTGGAAAAAGCAGGAAAAAAACAAATATTAGATAATCAACAAGAGAGGGCATTTTGAGGAGGGATAGAAAATGAAGAAATCTCGGATTTTTATTTTGGTTTTGGTTTTGCTTTTAACAGTCCTTGTTTCAGCTGAAAATCTCGCGTTGAACAAAAAATACCTTGTGAATCTGCCGGCTGAAGCTAGTTATCCAGACAGTGGTGTTGAATTAACTGATGGTAAAAAAGCTACTGCTTCCATCTATAACGCTGGCTGGGCAGGGTATCTTCGCCAAGACTATCGTATTTTTATAGTTGATTTAGGTGCAACTTATGAGATTAATGATATTACTATCTCAGCCTTGCAGGATGTCGTAACAGGTGTGCACCTACCAAAATGGACCTGTTTTTCGACTTCCACAGATGGCAGGAGATGGAAGGCGATTGATGTAGTAGAACTAGACGAAATGGATTTACCAAATGGCATTGTTAGATATACGATTGCATCTAGGTCAAATAATGCAAAAGCTAGATATGTAGCCCTGAAACTGGAAGTAGGCACATGGCTTTTTGTAGACGAGATCACAGTAGAAGGCAACCTAGACACAAAAGAGGATATAACGATAAGTTGTACCCTTGAAGAGATCGATTTTAAGGAAATTGAGTTCGATTATTAATAGAAAAGAGACAGTCAGGTGTTAAAGCTGAACTGTCTCTTTAAATAATTATCTAGGCGATCTTTAACTGGAGTTTAATACTCCAGTTTTTTTATCCTAAACTTGGCCTAATAAACATAAGTATTAATAATACCACTTACCGTACTGGATAGATTGAATGAGGTGAAGTAAATGAACAAAGCAGTTCGTTTGATTGCAGCAACAGGACTTTTGGGGGTAGCGTATTTTAGTGCTGGGCAAACCGATATATCCTTATCTTTATGGATCGCAACTGCATTGCTTTTTGCAATAACGGTTTTATTAGAGGATCTGTGGCAATTTGTAGCAGTTTTACTTGCTCTGCCACTAATGTTTTTACTCTATAACTCAGGCAGTAGAGATGCTTTAACTTTGGTAGTATTTAGCCTTATTAGTGTCTTAAGCTCCATAAAGATTGCGGTTGGCTTGTGGGTTATAGCCGGAGTGTTGTTTGTTTTGGAAGGACTCTTTTTTACTTGGCATTTAGGTACTTTGCCATTTCTATTGCTTGGCCTTGGCAGCTCTTTTAACAAAGAGCTAAAACCACAGTTTCTACCTGCGAGAGCTTTACAGCAGGAAATGATGTTGCCACTAGATCAAAAGGAGAATCTTCAGCTAAAAAAAGAAGTGGCTTTTTTGCGAGCTCATTTAGATCAAAGGCGCGTTACAACTGTAAACAATGATTTTGAACGCGTTGGAAAAGAGATTGGAGAAGTTACAAGTAAGCTTTCATTGTTGCTTTTTGAAATAGGCTCTCTGCTCGATGAAGGCATCTTGACTGAAATACCAGCGTTTGAGGACCTAAAGGCACAGATGGTTAAGCTGCGTAAGGTACTTCCTCAAACTTGGTGTCAAACCTTCTTTACAGATTCTCTAAGTGCCATATTAAACCGTACTGCTCTTGATAAAAAAGTGGTTTTGCACCTCAGACTAAAGAAAATGGATTTAACTGTAGCTGAAAAATTTGTCCTTAATGAAATGACCAAGGGTCTTTTAGAAGACAACAAAGAATATGAAATATCGCTTGAAGATGGAGAAGATGGCCTATTTTATGTGATTCGCCCAATTGATAAGAAGCAGTTAGATGAAAGAATAGAAAAGCTTATAGCTGGTATAGATGGAACAGTTATATTTGGCGACGGTAATGCCTATCTGATTTGGAGGAAAGAAAATTATGAAAATACTCTTAATAGCCTCACATAAAAGGGCAAAGGCGTTACTAAGGTTTTTGAGGCAAAATTGTCTGTATACCGTAACTGCAGTTGGGAGTTTTGATGCATCTAAAAGGTTTCTTGGCCAAAACGAAGAGATTGTTATTTTTACATCAGAGGTTGCTGGCGAAATACTTAGAGGATTTGCCTTGCTAAAAAACGCTACCTCAGCTAAGCTTCTTTACGTCACTGACTTTCCTTGTGACAATAATATCTGGCCACTTCTTCAGCTTGGTATAAATGGCTATGTACTTTTGGATACGAAGGTTCTTAAGTGTGCGATTGGAGAGTTAGAAGCCAGAGATTATGTGTTTATAGAATGAAAAAGAGGCAGAACCTTTCGTTTCTGCCTCTTTTAATTTAAGTAGCCTTTACTACTAAGATAGAAAAGTGTTTTAGAAAACGAACCAACATTTTTTGCTTTAAATGAGAAAGTAAAAACACCACCTAGCTAAGATCACTTAAAAAGGAGGTCTTGTATGAAAGTGGAACAAGAAAGTAGAAATATAGCTATTTTCTATTTATGTTTTTTTAATGCCTACTATTTCTTGGGTTAGCATTTAACGCAATTTAACAATGCTTTAAAAGCATAGATTTGACTATGGAACTTTGTTTCGGTACAACCTAGATCATATCTAGCTTCTTTTTTAGCTAACAAACTTAGTTATTAATGCCCTATGGACTGAATTTAGGAGTTTACCTTGAACACTAATAAATAGACCTTAAGGGTGTTATCTCTAGGATGGGCATATCCTTAAAAACCGTTTAGAGAGAAACTTAACCTTAACAAATCATTTTTGTATTAGAAAGGAAGTTTTCTCATGTATTCTGACAACAAAACCACTGCACTTACTACAACTGGGCTGTTTTTAGCGCTAAGCATAATCCTCTATTTTGTTGGGGTTTTGTTTCCATCGTTTGGTACATATCTAAGGTATTTAATACCTGGTTTAATGGCAGTTTTGAAAACTAAATATGGCTATAGGTATCTTACAGCTTTTTCCTTTGCCCTGTTAATTATGGTTGCAATCTTCTTCGGTATCGAGCAACTGATAATTGGTCTATTTCTCTACATCCCAGTGGGATTTGTTTTAGCCTCATTGTACGAGAACAATACAATAGTAAATCATCTAGTGGCGTTAGTTATTTTTGCTGTATTTGGCATACTGCTAGTTGTTCTAGTTAGTTTAATTTTAGGTATTGACTATAAAGAGATGTATATGGACGTAGTTGAACTAAACTACGTATTATTTGGTAATTTCTATGAAAGAAGTGGTCTTAGTAAAGCCTACTTTAGTGATTTATTTACGAGACTAATATGGTTTGTTTTAGCTGCCACAGGAGTCTTTTATGGATATATACTCTACTTTATTAACAAGATCGTTTATAAAAAGGGCTTGGAGATTATTGATAGAAGAAAAGAGTCTTAGTCAAATCTCTCTTTACAATCTTATGCAGACTGGAAACAAAAGCCTATGTATTTCGTAGACTAAAGTAGAAGATGGTCTTTAATGGTTTTTGAAAATGCTAGTAGAGTAGGAGGGAAACCTACATGAGTGACTTTATGGGACTTTCAGGTGTTCTAGCTATGTTAGAGATGAAAAAGCCTATTCGAAAAGAAATCCAAAAGCAGTTTTTAAAACTCAAAAAATATCAAGTAGTATTTCTGGGAGCGCTTAGTGGCGTTTTGTTTCCTTTAACTTTATGTCTCCCGGTTTTAGCCTACCTAGCTGTGGGGGCCTTATATTCGATCGTTTTTGAGTCTGTAGTTCCAGGAGTAACAGGCTTTCAGGGGGAGAATTTTCTAGGAATTTTTGCATACAACATAAGTTTCTTTGGTAATATCGTTGCCTTTATTATCAAGTATATGGCGTTGCCTTCACTAATTGTTGCAGTACCAGAGATTGTTATTCGGCATCACGTGTTTATAAATCCTAAACAAAGTGTATGGAAGACGATTTATGAAAAATCGCTTATCTCGATTGTGGCCTTTTATGTGCTTTTTGTAATACTTACTTTTCCGTCTAGAGATTATCTGTTTGGGATAGCTGGTATTTTAGTTATTGTTGCTCTGCCAGCATATATTGTAGGCTTACTCTATCGGTGTATTCTTTTTTTGACAATGGATTATTTACTTAAGTTGTGCGTTAGATTAAAAAAATGGACACGTCAAACATTTAGAACAGCTAAGACAAGGGACTAAAGTCAAGGTCGAGGGATCTACTCAAGAGAAGCACAAAAGCGCAATTAGGGTTAAATAGAAAACATCTTAAAGCTTTGGGCAAGTATTACAACACTAAGATAAAAAAATATTTTAAGTTTGGCCTTAGAGTGATACTCTAGGGCTCTTTTTTTGTATAATTAGGCGGTAACATTGAATATTATGCACAAAAGGCCTGCATAAGTAATACTAGTTCAAAAAGACGCACACAAAGAAAACAAAGGGAAATCAATTAAATGCTACCTCCAGATCAACTATGAGACGACTTTATAAGAATAATTATGAGAAATGTCTTGCAAAAATATGCACCGTTGTTGTATAATAATCAAAACTCCCAAAGAGGTGGAAGTATTGTATAAAGTTGGTATCGTTGGCGCTTCTGGATACACAGGAGCAGAACTCATTAGAATATTGCATCATCATCCATGTTGTAAAATAACTAAAGTCTACTCAAGAAGCTTAGAGGGGCGACTAATTAGTGATGTCTTCCCAAACTTTTTAGGCATAGACCTAAGTTTTTCAGATCCAAAAAACGATGACTTTGCTGATCTTGACTTGCTTTTTTTAGCGGTGCCTGCAGGCGCTGCAACGGAATACGCTTCGCGTTTTGATGGAAAAGTGATTGATCTTGGAGCAGATTTTCGGTTTAAAGATCCTCACTTGTATGAAAAAACCTATGGGATTAAACATCAGGCACCAGAGTTGCTTTTACAAGCAACATACGGGCTTCCAGAGCTTTTTAGAGACAAGATCAAGAAAAGCCGAATCATTGGCAATCCCGGTTGTTTTCCAACTAGCATAATTTTAGCTTTAGCACCGTTAGTTAAAACTGGATACGCTGGGCAGATTATTGTTTCGTCCTTATCAGGAACTTCGGGGGCAGGGAGAAACCTTTCTGATTCTCAGCACTTTGCTCACCGTAATGAAAACTTTGGACCATACAGAGTAGGCTGCCACAGGCATACGCCGGAAATCGAGTCTAATCTTGCAAATCTTACTGGTCAAAACCATCAGGTCGTCTTTGTACCTCATTTAGTTCCGGCAATTAGAGGCATAACCTCAACGATCTATTTAGACAGAGTTATGAGTCTAGAAAAAGCCAGAGAGCTCTACACAGATTTTTATCAAGATGAGTTTTTTGTTCGAGTTAAAGGACCAGGAGAGAATGTAGAGAGTAAAAATGTCATTGGTTCTAATTTTATAGATATCCAAATCCATGAAGATAAGCATGCAGATAAATTAATTATTGTCTCTGCTATAGATAATCTAGTCAAAGGTGCTTCTGGCCAAGCAATTCAAAATATGAACCTGCTCTTTGATCTACCAGAATATACAGCACTAGATTTCTACCCGATATATCCCTAAGGAGGAAGAAAAATGTGGAAGATGACAAGTGGAGGCATAGCTAAACCTCAAGGTTTTTTAGCTGCGGGAACTCACGCAGGGTTTAAGAAGACAAAATTAGACTTGGCTTTAATTACCTGCGAGGAAGCAACAGTCGCAGGGGTGTTCACCCAAAACGCTTTTGCAGCAAGTCCTGTCAAACTCACTAAAAAACATATCGCCTCAGGAAAAATTAAAGCCTTGATTGTTAACTCGGGAAATGCGAATGCTTGTAACGGTCAACTAGGCGATCAAGATGCTTTAAGAACTGCTGAACTGGTAGCACACAAACTTGGGATTAATCCTGATGAAGTAGCAGTCTCCTCTACAGGAGTAATTGGTGTACCACTTAATATGTGGGCGATGGCTTTTGGCATCGAAGATATTGCAGTTAAGCTCTCTAAAGAAGGTGGTCGTGATGCAGCATCAGCTATTATGACGACAGACACTTATCCAAAAGAGGTAACTATAGAGTGTAATTTAGATGGAATCACCTATACCATTTCTGGTATCGCTAAAGGCTCCGGGATGATTCATCCTAATATGGCAACTATGCTTGCCTTTATTACTACCGATTGGCCACTTGAAAGAGACCTACTTCAAACAATCTTGAAAGAAATTGCAGATGAGACCTTTAACGCTATCTCAGTAGACGGGGATACTTCAACCAATGATATGTGTCTTGTTCTTTCTTCTAATGAGTTGCCATCGCCATCTAAAAATAAAATTGAGATATTTAAAACAGGCCTAAAAAAAGTCATGTCAACCCTTGCTAAAGCCATTGTTCTAGACGGAGAAGGGGCTACTAAACTACTAAAGATTACAGTTAAAAATGCCTTGAGCATTCAAGATGCTAAGTTTGCAGCTAAAGCTATAGGCCATTCACCTCTCGTTAAAACGGCTTTCTTTGGCGAAGATGCTAATTGGGGCAGGATCATCTGCGCACTTGGGTATTCTGGGTGCACTGTCGAGCCAAATAAAACCGATCTCTATTTTGAAAAGTTTCAGGTTGTTAAAGGTGGCCGAGGCACAGGAGTAAGTGATCTAGAACTGATGCCGATTTTAAAAAGCAGGGAGATTGAGATTGTTGTTGATCTCAACCTTGGCAGTAAAGAGTATACTTTCCAAACAACTGATTTTAGTTACGATTATGTCAAAATCAATGGCAACTATAGGAGCTAGGAGGAAAGTCAAATGACAAATGATATGGAGTTTAACAAGGTTAATTTGCTTGTAGAAGCACTACCTTATATAAAAGCATTAACAGGCAAGACAGTGGTAGTTAAATATGGTGGTCACTCGATGGAGTCACCAGAGATTAAAAAAGCAGTTATTTTAGACCTTATTTTACTTAAGTATGTCGGAATGAATCCTGTGGTAGTTCATGGCGGGGGACCAGAGATAAATGCTGTTATGTCTAAACTAAACATAGAACCCCAATATCATAAGGGTCTTCGCATCACAAATAAAGAGGTTATGGATGTTGTTCAGATGGTTCTTGTAGGTAAAGTTGGCCAGGAGCTTACCACACTGATTAACCACTATGGTGGCAAAGCTATAGGTATCAGTGGTAAAGACGGCAATACTCTACTTGCCAGGAAGAAGCTGCTAGATGGTGTGGATCTCGGATTTGTAGGCGAGGTTGAAAAGGTCAATCCTGAGCTACTTCTTAGCGTAATTAATGCAGGCTATATTCCTATAATTAGTCCAGTAGGAGTAGGCCTAGATGGAGAGTCTTATAACATTAACGCAGATAGCGTAGCTGGCGAAATAGCAGCAGCCCTGAAGGCTGAAAAACTGATCATTCTCACTGATGTAGAAGGCATCTTTGAAGATCCCAGCAAACCGGAATCCCTATTTACAGCCTTGCAGGTTCAAAAGGCTAAACGTCTGATCGAAGCTGGTGCAATTTCTTCAGGTATGATTCCTAAAGTTGAAGCTTGTATCAAAGCTCTAGAGTATGGCGTAAACCGTACTCACATCATCGATGGTCGGCAGGCTCACTCTATGCTACTTGAGATCTTTACCGATGCCGGTATTGGCACGATGGTGGTGAACTAAATGATCTTAGCTGAAGCAAAAAAGGTTGCAGAAAAGTATTTGATGAACACCTATAGTCCATTTCCTGTCATCTTTACTAGAGGTAGAGGCTCTTACCTATATGACCAATCGGGTAAAGAATATCTCGATCTATTTAGTGGAATAGCAGTTAATAATCTTGGCTACTCCAATGAGAAAGTCGTAGAGGCTATAATAGAGCAAGCAAATAAGCTGATGCACACTTCAAATCTTTTCTATACTGAGCCTATGTTAGAGCTTGCAAAGGCTTTAGTAGAGATCTCAGAGCTTGAAGATGGCAAGGTCTTTTTTTGTAATAGTGGCACCGAAGCCAACGAAGGTGCTTTAAAGCTTGCACGCCTCTATGGGAAAGACAAAGGTAAGTTTAAGATTGTCTCAGCTTGGAACTCGTTTCATGGGCGTACCTTAGGAGGTCTTACCCTAACAGGTCAAACTAAATATCATGAAGGATTTAAGCCACTTGTCCCAGAGGTTACTTACACCGTTTTTAATGACCTAGACGCTCTTTCAAGGGATCTAACGCCTGATACAGCTGCACTTTTTCTGGAATGTGTTCAAGGTGAAGGTGGAGTAGTTCCTGCAACAAAAGAATATCTACAAAAAGCAAGAGAGCTTTGCGACAAGTATGATATCTTGCTAATTTTCGATGAGGTACAAACTGGAGTTGGCAGAACCGGCAAATTCTTTGCCTATGAAAACTTTGGGATAAAGCCTGATGTAGTTACGATGGCAAAGGCACTAGGCGGAGGACTTCCATTAGGTGCGATCATTGCAAAGGGAACGGTTTCAGTCTTTACACCTGGAAAACATGCCTCTACTTTTGGAGGAAATCCTGTAACAACAAGTGCTGCATTAACAGTAGTGAAAGAGATAACAAAACCAGGCTTTCTAGACGAGGTTCTTGCTAAAGGCGAAGAGTTTAGGAGTCAAATTCCTCGAAATCACCCTTTAGTCAAAGGAGTTCGAGGGTTAGGTCTTATGCTAGGCATAGAAACAACTGTTCCCGCTTCAAAGGTTGTAAATCAAGCTCTGTCAAACGGACTTGTTATTGGCACTGCAGGACTAAATGTGATAAGGCTGCTACCACCTCTTACCATTACAAAACAAGAGATGGCCTACGGAATTGAACGTCTTATTAAATCTCTAGATTTAAATCTCTAGATAGTCTCTAAAATGGAGGTAGCGGATATGAAAATACTTGTAATAGGCTCTGGACCTATAGTGATCGGGCAAGCAGCAGAGTTTGATTACGCTGGTACTCAGGCTTGCTTGGCATTAAAACAAGCCGGAGCAGAAGTAGTTCTAGTAAATAACAACCCAGCTACGATTATGACAGATCCTGAGATCGCGGATAAGGTCTATCTAGAACCGCTTACTATAGATAGTCTAGAGGCAATAATTTCTAAAGAAAGACCTGACGGTCTCTTGCCTGGTCTAGGAGGGCAAACAGGTTTAAATCTTTCGGTTGAGCTTGCCAAAGCTAAAATCTTAGAAAAATATAATATAAAGCTTCTTGGCACTCCTCTTGAAGCAATCTTAAACGCTGAAGACAGGGAGCTATTTAAAAACTTAATGACCAAAATAGGCATCCCTGTCCCTAAAAGTAAAACTGTAACATCCACCAAGGAAGCTCTTGATTTTAGTAAAGAGATAGGCTTTCCTTTAATAGTTCGCCCAGCCTTTACTTTAGGCGGGACAGGTGGAGGAGTAGCAAATGAGACTGAATCTCTCAAAGAGATTGCAGAAAGTGGCATTAAAAGCAGCCGCATCTCCCAGATCCTCCTTGAGCAAAGTCTTTTAGGTTTTAGAGAGATTGAGTTTGAGGTTATGAGAGACCGCACAGGCACAACTATTATTATCTGTGGGATGGAAAACATAGATCCAGTAGGTGTTCATACAGGAGACAGTATTGTAGTTTGTCCTATTCAAACTTTAACTGACAAACAGTTAAGTCTCTTAGAAGATGCTGCAATAAAGATCATAGAATCTCTAAAAATCGAAGGTGGCTGTAATGTGCAGTATGCAATACACCCCACAACAGATGAGTTTTACATTATTGAGGTAAATCCTAGGGTTAGTCGTTCTTCAGCTCTAGCGTCGAAGGCAACTGGTTATCCAATTGCTAAAGTTACAGCTTTACTTGCGCTTGGAATGACCTTAAACGAAATTAAAAATCCTGTTAGCGAAAGAAGCTGGGGCAATGTAACACCAAAAGTAGATTATGTTGTCTGTAAATTTCCTCGCTGGCCTTTTGATAAATTCATCTCTGCAGACAGGACCCTTGGTACTCAAATGAAGTCAACAGGTGAAATCATGTCAATTGGCACTAATCTAGAAGAAGCACTAGGAAAAGCGGTTAGATCATTAGAAATTGGCAGATTTAGCTTTCTTGACGGACCAGATTTTTCTGTAGAGATGTTAAGCCACAATCTTAAAACCAACTCAGATGAGCGTTTTTTCTATCTGGCTAAGGCTCTTGCAGGAGGAATGAGTATAAGTGAAGCTAATCGTCTCACTGGCATCTCTCCATACTTTATAGAGACTTTGCAAAAGATTGTTAAAACTGAAGTGAATTCTGAAGGTCACACTATATATGAGTTAAAGAAATTAGGATTAAGTGATAAATCTCTAAAAGTGCGTCTAAATACCAGTGAGAAGACTTTTCGAGAAAAACGGATAGAACAAGAGATAACTCCCAAGTATAGAGCTATCTCCACAGAAGCTGGTACTCGCGCTGAAAGTCCCTACTTCTATTCCACCTATAAAAAGTCTGAAAAAGAGGATCTGCTTTCTGCAAAGACTAAACCTAGAGCTCTTGTGATTGGTTCAGGGCCAATTAGAATCGGTCAAGGGATCGAGTTTGATTACTCTAGTGTACATGCGGTTTGGGCTCTGCAAAGACTTGGTTGGGAAGCTGTTATTATAAATAATAATCCAGAAACAGTGTCGACTGACTTCGATACCGCAGACAGGCTTTACTTTGAACCTCTAACCGAGGAAGATGTCCTAGCAGTGGCTTTGAGAGAAAAAGTGGATGGCATCATCGTACAGTTTGGCGGTCAAACAGCAATTAACCTAGCAGAAACTCTTGCACTTTATGGACTGCCAGTTCTTGGGACAGCAATGAGTGCCATCGACCTAGCTGAAGATAGAGAAAAATGCCATGAGTTTTTAGAGCATCTAGGGATTCCCCAAGCAGAAGGTGGATCAGCTTTTTCGTTGCAAGAGGCTATGGGTATCGGCTTAAAACTGGGGTTTCCTCTTGTAGTAAGACCGTCATATGTCATAGGTGGTAGAGCCATGGAGATAGTAAGAAGCGAGGATGAACTCTACCGTTATCTTAAGCTAGCTGTAAGTATCTCCAGCGACCATCCTGTTTTAGTAGACAGGTATCTTGCGGGAAAAGAGCTCGAAGTAGATGCAGTTAGCGATGGAACCAATGTTATTATTCCTGGGATTCTAGAGCATATTGAGCGTGCAGGAATCCACTCGGGAGACTCAGTTGCAGTCTATCCTACAATAGGTATTACTAAAAACGAAGAAGAAAAAATCGCTCTTTACACTACCTCTATCTGTAGAGCTTTAGGCATTAGAGGTGTTGTAAACATTCAATATGTAATCTATAATAACCAAATCTTTATTTTGGAGATCAATCCTAGAGGTTCAAGAACTCTTCCAATGTTAAGCAAAGTCACAGGTGTTCCCCTAGTGGAACTTGCGGTCCGTGCAATGCTTGGGGAGTCATTAAGAGATAACCCTTATGGACTTGGCCTACTTCCACCAAAGCCTTACTTCGCAGTCAAAGCGCCTGTATTTAGCTTTGCCAAGCTCAAAAACGTTGAGGTTTTACTAGGACCCGAGATGCGATCTACAGGAGAGGTGTTGGGGCTTGGGATTAATTTGAAAACCGCGATTTATAAAGCTTTAGTTGGCACAGGTCTTGTCTTAAAAACAGGTGACAAAGTCCTTGCTACGGGTAACCACGAGCTTTTACCACAACTTGAGAAGTTAAAGGAAAAAGGTGTTTTATTTGAGATCTGCACTGACTATACTTTGAGTCGGGATAGATTAAGAAACGGTGATTTTGATCTTGTAGTTGTGCCAGACAGGTCAAGGGAAGATTTTCTCTTAAGAAGGCAAGCTGTAGAATATGGAATACCTACAGTTACAAGTCTAGACACCTTAAGACTAATCACTGAAAATATGGACATAGATTTGACTGAATGTAAGCCTTATGAGCTTAAAGAATATCTGGGAGGTAGAATATGCTAGGTAGTTTAAAAGGTAGAGATTTCCTATCTCTAAAGGACTTTGAAAGAGAAGAGATCCTCAGTTTATTGGATCTTGCTGTAAAGCTTAGAGAAAACAACCAGTTACTTTTAAAAGACAAGGTTCTCGGAATGATATTTGCCAAATCGTCAACTAGAACTAGAATCTCTTTTGAAGTTGGTATGCTTCAGTTAGGAGGGCACGCCATCTTCCTTTCTGAGCGAGATATCCAGCTTGGCAGAGGAGAAACTGTAGCTGATACCGCACGTGTGCTTTCACGCTATCTAGACGGAATTATGATCAGAACCTTTGCTCAAAGCGATGTTGATGAACTAGCCAAATATGCCTCAATTCCTGTCATAAATGGGCTTACTGACTTTGATCATCCCTGCCAGGGGTTAGCTGATCTTCTTACTATTAGAGACAACTTTGGGGTCTTAAACGGTAAACTCGCCTTTATCGGTGACGGTAATAATATGGCAACAGCACTAATTTTCGCAGCGGCAAAAGTAGGTATGGAAATAGCGATTGCATCTCCAAGTGGCTACGAGCCAGATCCAGTTGCAGTTAGGGTCGCTAAAAACTTGGGAGCAAGTATTTCAGTTACTAAAGATCCAAAAGAAGCCGTTAAGGGAGCCTATGTTGTCTACACCGATGTTTGGACATCGATGGGACAAGAAAAAGAGACAGAGTTGCGTAAAAAAGCCTTTAATGGCTATCAGGTTGATAAAAAACTAATGGAGCTTGCAGACAAAAAAGCGATCTTTCTGCACTGCTTGCCAGCTCACCGTGGAGAGGAAGTATCAGCTGAGGTTTTAGAAGGACCTCAAAGCAGAGTATTTGATGAAGCGGAAAATAGGTTGCACGCCCAAAAGGCTATTCTTGCAGCACTTTTATAAAAATAATTTTCGAGAATTGACTTCAAAAGGACTCTTGGATAACTTTTCAACAAGGAGGAAGTAAAATGGATGTTAAAAAAGTAGCGTTAGCATATTCTGGAGGATTAGATACATCAATCATTATTCCATGGCTTAAAGAAAACCATGACTGCGAGGTAGTAGCAGTAGCTGTAGATGTGGGACAAAAGGATGATGGAGAGAAGGTTAAAGCTAAAGCATTAAAAAGTGGCGCTTCCGAGGCCTATTATCTCGATGTGACCGAAGAGTTTGTCATTGATTACATTTTCCCTATGGTAAAGGCAGATGCCATTTATCAAGGTAAATATCTTAACGGAACAGCTATTGCAAGACCTCTAATTGCTAAAAAAATCGTGGAGGTTGCCATAAATACCGGCTGTGATGCATTTTGCCACGGATGCACTGGAAAGGGCAATGATCAGGTCCGCTTTGAACTGACCTTTCAAGCTTTTGCACCAGATTTGCCGATTATTGCCCCTTGGAGAATTTGGGACATTAAAAGCCGCCCCCAAGCTATCGACTATGCAAAAGAACGTGGAATTTCAGTTCCAGTTACTAAGGAAAAGCCTTATAGCATGGACAGAAACCTCTGGCATATCTCCTATGAAGGTGGCATTCTAGAGGATCCTGCCAATGAACCACTAGATGATATGTTCCTTACAACTACAGCACCAGAAAAGGCACCTAATACTCCTGAATACCTTACCATTGCTTTTGAAAAAGGTATCCCTGTGAAAGTTAACGACCAAAAACTAGCCCCAGTAGCTTTAATAGAAAAGTTAAATGATTTAGGTGCAAAGCATGGCATCGGAAGGGTGGATATTGTAGAGGACCGGCTTGTGGGCATGAAGAGCCGTGGCGTTTACGAAACTCCTGGTGGAACTATCCTTATGACCGCTCACAAAGAACTAGAATATCTTGTTTTAGATAAGGATACCTTCCGTTTTAAGGAGGAAGTTGCTAGAAAATATGCTGAGTTAGTTTACAACGGCCTCTGGTGGTCTCCATTTAAAAAGACCTTGGATGCTTTCGTAGATGCAGCCAGCGAGAACATGACAGGCTGGGTAAAACTAAAGCTTTACAAAGGCTCTATAACAGTAGTAGGTCGCTATGCTGACAAATCTCTGTACTCTGAAAGTCTAGCGACTTTTGATGAAGATAATGTCTATAGCCAAAAGGACTCTGAAGGGTTTATCAAACTCTTTGGTTTGCAAACTAAAGTAGCTTCTAAAGTAGCAGGACTCAAGATATGAAGCTCTGGGGAGGACGCTTTAGTGAGGGACAGAGCCAGCTTTTAGAGAAGTTTAACAACTCACTACCTTTTGATTATCGTCTTTGGGAAGAGGACATTGAAGGAAGCATAGCCCACGGGACTATGCTTTCTCAGAAAGGGATTCTAACAGAAGCTGAAGGGAAAGAGCTTGTTAGTGCGCTAAAGGAGATTAAAAACGAAATCTTAACTGGAAAACGTGAATTTGACTTTTCTGTAGAGGATATCCACACGCAAATTGAGATATGGTTAATTGAAAAATGTGGCGACCTAGGCAAAAAACTCCATACTGCCCGGAGTAGAAACGACCAAGTTGCCACCGATCTTCGGCTGTATACTAAAAAAAGCTTAAAGCAAACGATAAAGCTTTTGTTGGAGTTAATTGAGACTCTAGCCTTACTTGGAAAAGATCATTCAAACACTCTTGTTCCAGGTTATACTCACCTACAAAAGGCTCAACCAATCAGTTATGGTCACCAACTTTTAGCCTATGCCCAGATGTTTTTAAGGGATTTAGATAGGTTCGAAGAGGCCTACAAGAGATGTGACGTACTACCGCTTGGTTCAGGAGCTCTTGCAGGGACTCCTTACAAGATAGATAGAGAGCTTACTAGAGAGCTACTGCAATTTAGGGCCATCAGTCAAAATTCTCTAGATGGAGTTAGCGACCGTGATTTTGTCCTAGACTATCTCTATGCTTGCTCGCTTACTATGGTCCATCTTTCTAGACTTGCAGAAGAACTGATCATTTATTCAAGTTTTGAATTTGGATTTGTCGAGATATCTGACAGCTACTCTACCGGATCAAGCATTATGCCCCAAAAGAAAAACCCTGATGTCCCAGAACTAATTCGTGGCAAAACTGGTAGAGTCTGTGGTAATCTACTAGGATTTCTAATGACATTGAAGGGGCTCCCACTTGCTTATAACAAGGATATGCAAGAGGATAAAGAGGCGTTCTTTGATGCAGTTGATACAACTCAAATCTGTCTTGAAATAATCACTCCTCTCTTAAAAACTATGACTGTTAACAAAGAAAAGATGGCGCGGTCTGCTGAAACAGGCTATCTTAACGCTACAGATCTTGCAGATTTTCTTGTGTTAAGGGGTGTGCCCTTTAGAAGTGCACACAGGATTGTCGGAGAGGTTGTGCGTCTTGGGATAGATCTTAGCACTGAAATCACAGATATTCCTCTTGGAAAGCTCCAAGAGATATCTCCATTAATTGATGAAGAAATATTACAGAAACTAGATGCAAAAAGCTGTCTAGAAAGAAGGAATATAATAGGCGGGGCTGCTCCAAATCAAGTAGAGGATGCGTCGATGGCTATTTTAAAGACGCTTGAAGCAAAAAAGACTATTTGGCTAGATAGTAAGTAAAAGAGACTTTGGGTAAAACAAATATATTACAAACTGGCACTTAATTTTAATAGAAGGAAACAAAAGAGTTGTTTAGAATCTTTATTAACCGGCTTATACAAATAGGCTCCCATTTAAGGGAGCCCAAATTATAGTTACTAGTATTGACTTTGAAATTGGCGATTTGCCTCTGGTTGAGTTTTTTGCGAGTACTGGCTAGCTGTTTGACTAATCTGCTGCTGGTTTGCTTGGTCAGTTTGGTACCAGCCTTTTTGCTGCATTACCTGGAAGAGTTGCCGTTGTGCATTGTGAGTCTCATTCAAAAACTGCATTGTGTCCTGAAACAGCTCTTGTTGAACCATTTCATTTGCTGCAGTAGACCAGTTACTAGACAAGAATTTCTCACAGGAGAGCATATCATTTATGCGATCTTTATCGGTAAAACCGCTTTGAAAATGAGGCATTTCAACGCTCCTTTCTATTATTGAGGTTGGGATTGGCCGTTTATGTGGCCTAAGAGATGGTTGTAATGGTTTTGGTGCAACTGTGCCATGCCGTTAAAGATGCTTTTGATTTCCTGGTCTTGGCAATACTGGGCATGTTCAGTATATTTTTTGACCATTAGTTCTTCCCAAGAGAGACCATCTTTGATGTAGTTTAGTTCTTTGGTACTAAATGACATAGATTCCCCTTCCTTTCAGTCTTATTCTTGCTCTAGCACCAAAGCATATACTAAACAAAAATTTAATAAGGAGGAAGATTATGGGTAGCAGTACGTTAACTAAGGGAGTTGAAAGAGCCCCACACCGTTCGCTATTGAAAGCTTTAGGTTTAACAGATAGAGAGATGGACCGGCCATTCATTGGCATAGCTACAGCTCAGAGTTCAGTTGTGCCTGGTCATATGCACCTGCAGCTTGTTGTTGATGCTGTAAAAAAAGGTATTAGCCTTGCAGGTGGTGTACCTTTTGAATTTGGCGTTATTGGCGTCTGTGATGGCCTTGCTATGGGACATAGAGGTATGAGCTATTCACTGCCATCTAGAGAGATAGTTGCAGATAGCGTAGAGACTATGGCCTTAGCTCACGATTTTGATGCACTCGTTTTAGTACCTAACTGCGATAAGATTGTCCCTGGTATGCTGATGGGACTGTGTCGCGTTGATCTTCCCGCAATTGTAGTAAGTGGCGGTCCAATGCTAAAAGGTTGGCACAATGACGAAGCGATTGATCTTACTACCATGTTTGAGGCAGTAGGGAAAGTTACTTCAGGGAAAATGAACGAGGATGAGCTCTACCAGCTTGAAGAGTCAGCATGTCCAACCTGTGGTAGTTGCTCTGGAATGTTTACAGCAAACTCCATGAACTGCCTTACAGAGGCTTTAGGAATCGCTCTTCCAGGTAACGGCACTGTTCCTGCAGTAGCATCGAAAAGACTTAGGCTAGCTACCGATACAGGCTATAGAGCTGTAGAGCTTGCTAAAGAAGGCGTAAGACCAAGTCAGATACTGACCCAAGAGGCATTTTTAAACGCTTTAGCTGTTGATATGGCATTAGGATGCTCGACAAATACAGCGCTTCATCTGCCAGCAATTGCTTATGAAGCAGGTACAAAGATCACCTTCGAAGATCTAGACAGAATGAGCCGCAAGATCCCTCAGATCTGTTATTTAAGACCTGCTGGCCAATATCATATGGAGGATTTGGAGGCAGCAGGCGGAATTTCAAGCGTAATGCAGTCACTTGCAGATGGCAACCTAATCAAAACGGATCTTTTAACTGTTTCAGGCACAGTAAAGGACAGATTAAAAAAACCTCTCTCTAGTGAGGTTATTCGCCCTATAAATAATCCTTATAAAAAAGAAGGCGGCCTTGCAGCACTTTGGGGTAGCATTGCTCCTAAAGGCTGTGTTGTAAAACAAGGCGCCGTTGCACCTGAGATGATGAGCCATAAGGGCCTAGCAAGAGTCTTTGACAGCGAAGAGGAAGCCGTAGAAGCGATCTTTGGTGGCAAGATAAACCCAGGTGACGTTGTTGTTATTCGCTACGAAGGGCCAAAAGGTGGTCCGGGGATGAGAGAAATGTTAAGCCCCACTTCAGCAGTTTTTGGCATGGATCTAGATAAATCTGTAGCCCTAATAACTGACGGTAGGTTTTCTGGTGCAACTCGTGGAGCTGCAATTGGTCATGTTTCACCAGAAGCTGCAGAAGGTGGTCCGATTGCTTATATCAGAGAAGGCGATGAAATAATTATCGACATTCCTAATCGTAAAATAGATCTTAATATCTCTAAAGAAGAGTTGGCAAAACGGATGGAAGAACAGGTGAAAAGACCAGAAAGAAGGCTAAAAGGCTATTTAAGACGTTATGCCCAAAAAGTAAGCTCTGCTGATAAAGGTGCGATCTTTGAAGATTGAGCGTAAGCTGGGGAATTCATTGGGATCCCCAGCTTTTGTTTTAGCAGAATATGGTTAAAAAAAGAAGCATTACAATTTGTAGTAACACTATCTTTAGTAATGCTTCTTGCTTTTGTTTGGTATTCAATTTCAGGCCTTATTCCAGCACTTAGAGGTACTCAAAAAGGTAAAGTAGGCTTCTACTATTTGTTAGTTGGCATTTTTAAGATTTTGGCTTTCTTTTCTCCAAGCACTAAGGTGAGATAAAGTTATTTTTATTACTGCAAAAAGAGGCACAGCAAAGATCATACCGATTATTCCGCCTAAGTTGCCTGCTATAAGTAGCAAACTCATAATGATAATAGGATGTAAATTTAACTTTTTGCCGATAACAACAGGTGAGATCACCCTACTTGCTATTTGCTGGATAACTATCATCATAAGCAAGACCTCTAGAGCGACTAGTGGAGAATAGGTAAGGCCTAAGATTATTCCGGGGATTGTTCCAAGCACAGGTCCTAGATAGGGAATAATTTCAGTTATTCCAGCTATAACAGCAAGAAGTAGAGCATAGTCGATACCGATAATGCGATAACCAATATAAGCCAAGAATCCAACTAGAAACCCTACTGTTAAAAGTCCGGAAATATCTGCACTTAAGGTTTGGTCAATCTCTTGAAATAGACTTGCTGCTTTAGACCTAAAAGGCTTTGGGAATAGATTTACAGTTCCTCTAGACAGCTTCTCTCCATCTTTGACAATGTAAAACAGAAAAATCGGAACTGTGAAGATCACAATAAACACATTAAACACCGAACCTACGAAGGAAAAAGCGTTATTGCTAATAGCACCTATTATTTTGTTTAAAAGAGCCGTATAATCTACATTTCTCAGATTTTCAATCACTTCTAAACTCTCAACCTTAGAAAATAGCCTAGATTCCTGGAATTCGCTAGAATAGGTCTCTAGTGTCGTTATCAATTTTGGCAGATTAACTGCTAGATTTGAGAATTGCGTTTTTAAAACTGGGATCAGATATAAGACTAAAAGTAAAATTAAGACAAAAACCAGGATGTATATAGCTAAAATAGCAACAGAGCGAGGCGTTTTTTTAGATTCCAACCAAAAAATCGCAGGTTTAGTTAGGTAATAGAAAACTCATGCAAAAAGAAGTGGAACTAGTATGGTCTTTAAGGCACTTATTAAAGGATTGAAAATAAACGATATTTGAGAGGCAACTAGGAGAATCAAAAAGACTAGTAAGATCCATATAGCTACTTTAAAAGGCTTAGATTTAAGCAAAGTACTTCCCGCCTTTCCTAGACATTGCTTAGTCAAAACGTTGACGATAATGTTTGATGATATGTTGCTCTTTTTCATATTCCTATCTTAGCACAGTAGAGATATGTTCTAACAGACAAGTGTCATCTTACAGAAATTTTTCGTCTGCCTTACATTATTTATAGAGTTTTTTTAGTCTTGTATAAGTAATAGAATACTCCGGTTTAATAATGGGTTTAGAGTCTTCTCAATGTATACAAAAAAACACGAAATTTTTGTTGACACAGGGGTAAAAAAAACGTATACTGAAAAACAAAACCTTTTCTAAAATGAATATTTAACAAAGACGAAGAAGGAGAGCAGTACTGTCTTAATTCCTTTATAGAGAGCCGCCACTTGGTGGGAGAGCGGTAAGGGATGGTCAGGAAGCATCGCTCTTGAGTTGTCAATGCGAAAAGAAGCTTTAGAGCTTTTTAGTAGTCTTGATCGGGTGCGCCCGTAATAGTTGCAAAGAGTACAAAATAGGGTGGTACCGCGAATTAACCTCGCCCCTTTAGGGGGTGAGGTTTTTTTAAACTTTTTTAGGGAGGTGACCCGTTTGGCAAAAACAGGTGCAGAGGTTTTAGTCAGTACACTAAAGGACCTAGATGTCGAGTATGTGTTTGGTTATCCAGGAGGAGCAGTTTTACCTATTTATGATGCATTATATGGCTCTAGTCTAAAGCACATCCTAACCAGACATGAACAAGGTGCGGCACATGCAGCAGATGGTTACGCTAGAGCATCTGGGAAAGTAGGAGTGGTTATTGCAACATCCGGTCCAGGTGCCACGAATCTTGTAACTGGTCTTGCTAATGCCTATATGGACTCCGTACCTATGGTGGCAATTACAGGTCAGGTGCAGTCTGGTCTTATAGGTAAAGACTCTTTTCAAGAAGCAGACGTATTTGGTATTACCATGCCGATAACTAAGCATAACTATTTAATTAAAGATGAAAACAAAATCGAAGCAATACTTAAGGAAGCGTTCTATATTGCAAGCACTGGAAGACCAGGCCCAGTTCTTGTGGATATCACTAAAGATGCATTAATGAATTATGTAAGTAAGAGTGGGAGCAAACAAAGGCTGGAACTACAAGGTTACCGGGTTCTTAAAGAAGGTCATCCAAGACAGATTGCAATAGCGAGAAAGCTAATTAAAGAAGCTAACAAACCATTGATTTATGCCGGAGGCGGAGCACAAGATGCAAGTAAGCTTTTGCTAAAACTCGCTGAAAACTTTAATATTCCAGTAACTACAACTCTCATGGGAATTGGAGCTTTTCCCGGTAACCATGAGTTGAATTTAGGAATGCTTGGTATGCATGGAACGCCTTGGGCGAACCTTGCCGTACAAAACTGCGATCTTCTGATTGCAATTGGTGCAAGGTTTGATGATAGAGTTACCGGAGCACTAAATAAATTTGCAGAAAAGGCTAAGATTGTCCATATCGATATTGATGCAGCTGAAATTGGTAAGAATGTTCCAGCATACGTACCAATTGTTGGCGACGCAAACACAGTGTTAACAGAGCTGATAGATGATACTCGGTTAAGCCACAAGGACTGGATTTTAGAGATACAAAACTTTGAGTTTCCTGCACAAACGGCAAAAGAACCAAAGCGTGGGGACTGTGTTAACTGTACAGAACCAAACATGCATTTCGCAGAGTTACCTCCACCATGCAGGCAAAAAGACAGTGTGGATCCTAAGGTAGTCTTAGAGCTGGCTTCTTCGCTGTTTAAAAACCAGCTGATAGTAGCTACAGACGTTGGGCAGAATCAGATGTGGGCAGCACAGTATATCAAAATAGAGAAGCCCCGCAGTTTTATCACTTCAGGTGGCCTAGGAACTATGGGGTATGGCTTGCCAGCAGCAATTGGAGCTCAACTTGGAAGACCTAAAGAGCAGGTAGTCCTAGTAACAGGCGATGGCTCTATCCAGATGAATATTCAAGAGCTTGCTACTATCGCAGCTTATAACATTCCAGTAAAGGTAGTTCTCTTAAACAACCGAGTGCTTGGGATGGTAAGGCAGTGGCAAACAATTTTCTATAATGGCCGTTATTCTCAGACATGCACAGGTTCTATTCCTGATTTCTGTGCTTTAGCAAATGCGTATAGTATCCCATCTCTAAGGGTTAAGGGGTTAGATGATTTAGACGAATTTAAGGTGGCGCTAAAAGCTGAAGGTCCTTATTTTATCGAGGTTGCTGTTGACCCCGATGAATCAGTTTGGCCAATGGTAGCACCAGGGGCATCTTTGTGTGAGATGTTTCATGCCTCTAAAGCTCCAACACCTTCATGGCAAAGGGGGCAAAATGATGAGTGATGCTATCAAACTTGAAAAAGTGATTTTAGCTGTTTTAGTGCGCAATGAACCAGGCGTTCTATCACGTGTGACCGGTCTTTTTACTAGAAGGGGTTATAATATTCATTCACTTGCAGTAGGTCCGACAGAAGATATCCGTGTCTCTCGCATTACTATCGTAATAGAGGAGGCAGAGGAGAGACTAGAGCAAGTCGAAAAACAGCTTCACAAGCTAGTTGATGTCTTAAAGATCGTTAATCTAACTAATGCTCAAAGAGTTGAACGGGAATTAGCTTTAATCCAAGTAAATGGTGAAAAGCGCTCAGATATTTTGCAGATAGTCGATATCTTTCGCGCAAAAATTGTTGATGTAAGTCCCCGTGAAGTGATGGTTGAAGTTACAGGTGATACAGAGAAGATAGATGCCTTGATCCAAATGCTTGATGGATATGGAATTTCAGAAATAGTTCGTACAGGCAAAATCGCTCTTGCAAGGAGTAACCAATAATAGGGAGGTTTTTTAGATGGCAAAGCTTTATTACAATGAAGATGCAGATTTGAGTTTGTTAAGCGGTAAGAAATTGGCGATTTTAGGCTATGGTTCTCAAGGTCACGCTCACGCTCAGAACTTAAGAGAAAGCGGAGTAGAGGTAATTGTTGCCCAAAGACCAGGTTCGAAGAACTATGATCTTGCAGTTTCACATGGTTTTAGCCCAGTAAGCGTAAAAGAAGCTGCAGAAGCTGCCGATGTAATACAGATCCTACTTCCAGATGAAAAACAAAAGGCTGTTTATGAACAAGATATCGCACCCTATCTTAAGCCAGGGAAAGCTTTAGTTTTTTCACATGGCTTTAATATCCACTTTAATCAGATTACACCTCCTAGTGATGTCGATGTCTTTATGGTGGCACCGAAAGGACCTGGACATTTGGTAAGACGCCAATTCGAAGAGGGCAGAGGTGTACCTGCACTTATTGCAGTCTATCAAAACGCTACTGGTCAGGCCTTCGATCTTGCTTTGGCCTATGCCAAAGGTATCGGTGCAACTAGAGCTGGTGTGTTAGAGACTACTTTTAAAGAAGAGACTGAAACTGATCTGTTTGGTGAGCAAGCAGTACTTTGTGGAGGCATGACCTCTTTAGTCAAACTGGGTTTTGAAACCTTAGTTAATGCAGGTTACCAACCAGAAGTTGCATATTTTGAGTGCCTCCACGAGATGAAGCTTATTGTTGATCTGATGTATGAGGGTGGCATGAGCAATATGCGTTATTCTATTAG
This sequence comes from Bacillota bacterium, assembly GCA_028708605.1. Lineage (GTDB taxonomy): Bacteria > Bacillota > DTU065 > DTU065 > DTU065 > DTU065. The sequence continues at coordinate 49,567 of JAQVYS010000002.1, read as the reverse complement.
CGACACTGCCGAATACGGCGACTTAACTGTAGGACCAAAAATCATCGGCGATGAGGTTAAAGTTGCTATGGACAAAACTCTAAAAGATATTCAAGAAGGTGAGTTTGCTAGAGATTGGATTATGGAGAATATGACTGGTAGAGCTAAGTTTAGTTCTCTTAGAAAACTAGCGCAAGAACACCAAATTGAAGAGGTAGGCAAAGAACTCCGTAAGATGATGCCTTGGATTAAAAAATAGTTCTAGGAGGGTTTTGATTGAATAATAAAGTTGAGTTTTTTGATACGACTTTAAGAGATGGCGAACAATCCCCTGGAATTAATTTAAACGCGAAAGAAAAGGTTGAAATTGCTAAAGCTTTAGAGAGGCTTGGCATCAGTACAATCGAAGCAGGTTTTCCTGTGGCAAGTCCTGGCGATTTTGAGGGCGTAAAAGCTGTAGCTAGCGAAGTAAGTTGTAGGGTGGCTGCTCTTGCAAGAGCAGTCCCCAAAGATATAGAGGTTGCAGCAAATGCGCTAAAAAGTGCAAAAGCTCCAGTAATCCATACATTTATAGCTTCATCTCCTATACACATGGAACATAAATTGCATCTAAAGCCAGATGCAATTTTTAAAAAAGCAGTGGAAGCTGTAGCTATGGCAAAAAGCACTGGTGCACGGGTAGAGTTTTCCGCTGAAGATGCAACTAGAAGCGATTGGAAGTTTTTGCGCGAGCTTTCTGAGGCTGTAATTGAAGCCGGGGCTGATGTTGTAAATATCCCTGATACTGTTGGCTATACGATGCCCTGGGAATATGAAAAACTCCTGGAATATCTCTTAAAAAACGTTAAGGGCTTTCAAAGAGAAAAAGATCCAGTGCTTCTTTCAGTACACTGCCATAATGACCTAGGTCTTGCTGTAAGTAACTCTCTAACTGCCGTAAAGGTAGGCGCAAGGCAAGTAGAAAGTACGATAAATGGAATCGGTGAGAGGGCTGGTAATGCTGCCTTAGAAGAGGTAATAATGGCCTTGATTGTAAGAAACGACCAATACAATGTGGAGACGGATATTGTCACAAAGAGGCTTTATCAAACCTCTAGATTAGTGTCTAACCTTACAGGTTATCCTGTTCCAAGAAACAAAGCCGTTATTGGAGAAAATGCTTTCGCACACGAGTCTGGGATACATCAAGATGGCGTTTTGAAAGAAAGAACCACTTATGAGATTATGACTCCAGAATCAGTAGGCTATTTAAAATCCAAAATTGTTCTTGGCAAACACTCAGGAAGACATGCATTTAGCCAGAGGGTGCAAGAACTAGGTTATACACTTGACGAAAAAGAATTAGAGCAAGCATTTATAAAGTTTATTGAGCTTGCAGATCGCAAAAAATCCGTAGATGATAAGGACCTTGAAGCGATTTTGTCTACTGAAGCTACAAGAACAATAGCGACATTTGAACTTGTAAATATGCAGGTTTTAAGTGGCGAAGATGCTATGGCTCTTGTAAAGCTCAAAAAGCAAGCAGGTAGCATAGAACCAGAGATAGTAACTGAAGCTGCAGCTGGAGACGGCGCAGTAGATAGTGTATACAAAGCGCTAGAAAGAGCCGTTGGACTTGAGGTAAGCTTATTGGAATACCAAATCGGAGCAACTACAGCTGGGACTGACTCTTTTGGCGAGGTTATGGTCAGAATCAACTATAACGGTCAAACTTACCTTGGCAGAGGAGTCCACAACGATGTTGTTAGAGCGAGTGCAGAAGCTTATTTACAAGCACTAAACCGCGTTTTTTCGGAACAAATGCACGATAGGAGTGAGGCAGGTGGCTCAGACTTTAGCTGAGAAGATCTTAGCTAGCCATAGTGATAGAGAGTCGGTAAAACCTGGTGATTTTGTTATGGCAAAGCTTGATTTAGTTCTAGGTAATGATATTACTGCACCTGTGGCAATTAAGGAATTTCGGCGTCTTGGGGCTAAAAAAGTATTTGACATAGACAAAGTCGCACTTATCTGTGATCATTTTACTCCTAACAAAGACATTCTTGCTGCAGAACAGGTTAAGTTTGTACGAGAATTTGCAAGAGAACATGACATCACCCATTTTTACGATGTAGGTGATATGGGAATAGAGCACTGCCTTATTCCTGAAAAAGGCTTAGCAGAACCGGGATTTTTGATTATTGGAGCTGACTCCCATACCTGCACCTATGGCGCTTTGGGAAGCTTTGCTACTGGCGTTGGTTCAACTGATATGGCAGCAGCCATGGCAATAGGCAAGGCCTGGTTTAGAGTGCCACATACTCAAAGGTTTAATTTTACTGGCAAACTAAAGCCATATGTTTCAGGTAAAGACCTAATTATCTTTACAATTGGCAAAATCGGTGTCGATGGTGCCAGATACCAAGCAATGGAATTTGGCGGAGAGGTCATTTCTGCACTTTCTGTAGAAGCAAGGCTTACTATGGCTAACATGGCAATCGAAGCTGGGGCTAAAGCGGGTCTTTTTGCAGCGGACAGTAAGACTGTAGAGTATCTCAAAAAAGCAGGCCAAACTGTTTCTGAACTCTACCCTGACCAAGATGCTTCCTATTACAAAATTCATGATTTTGATGTCTCAAACCTAGAACCTCAAGTAGCTTTCCCACACCTTCCTGAAAATGCTAAGAGTGTAAGAGAAGCGAAGGGAATTAAAGTAGATCAGGTTGTTGTCGGATCATGTACCAACGGTAGGATCGAAGATCTAAGAGAGGCAGCTGAAGTCTTAAAAGGACGCAAAGTCAATAAAAACGTGCGAATGATTGTGATCCCTGGTACTCAACGAATCTATCTTCAAGCTATTGAAGAGGGGCTTGTTCAGACCTTTGTTGAGGCTGGAGCTGCTGTTAGCACACCTACCTGTGGACCATGTCTTGGAGGTCATATGGGTATTTTGGCAAGTGGAGAAGTATCTCTTTCTACCACTAACCGCAACTTTGTGGGACGCATGGGGCATCCTCAAAGCTTTGTTTACCTTTCAGGACCATATGTAGCTGCAGCATCTGCTGTTGCAGGTGAGATCGTTCACCCTGAGGAGGTGCTCTCATGAAATTAACTGGTAGAGTATTTGTTTTTGGTAGTGATATCGATACAGATGCGATCATCCCTGCAAGATATCTGAATAAATTTGACCTTGATCATCTTAAAGCACATTGTATGGAAGACGCAGATCCAACTTTTGCGGAGAGAGTCAAGCTAGGAGATGTCATTGTAGCTGGGAAAAACTTTGGTTGTGGCTCATCAAGAGAGCATGCACCACTTGCAATTAAAGCTGCAGGAGTGTCCTGCGTTATTGCTGATTCTTTTGCAAGGATTTTTTACCGCAATGCGATTAATATTGGGCTACCGATTCTAGAGGTTTCTCTAGAAAAAAAGGTTAAAGATGGCGATTTAGTCACAGTTGATCTAGATAGAGGTATTGTGGAAGTAAATGGTGAGAAGTTTCAAGCCCAAGCCTTTCCACCGGAACTAATGGAAATTATGCAATCTGGTGGGCTTATCGAATATGTCAAAAAAGAATTAGAGGTAGGTGAGGAAAATGACTGATGTAAAGAAAATCGCTTTAGTACCAGGCGATGGAATAGGTAAAGAGATCGTACCCGTGGCCTGGGAGGTAGTTAAAAAGGCTACGTCACTTAAGCTTGAAAGCAAACTCTTTGATTTAGGCGCGGATAGATATCTTAGAACTGGAGAGGTCTTGCCTGATGAGATTAAAGAGGAATTAAAGTCATATAATGCAGTGTTTTTAGGAGCACTCGGCGATCCTCGCGTAAAGCCAGGGGTGTTAGAGAGAGGTATTCTTCTTGCTCTGCGTTTTGAGTTTGACCAGTTTGCAAACTTGCGCCCAATGAAGCTTTATCGCAAGGACCTTACTCCTCTGAAAAACCTTGATCAGTTAGATGTAATGTTCTTCAGGGAGAATACTGAGGATCTTTATATTGGTGCTGGAGGAGTCTTGAAAAAAGGTACTCCAGATGAAGTTGCACTTCAAGAGCTTGTACAAACTAGAAAAGGTGTAGAGAGAATAGTAAGATATGCTTTTGATTGGGCGAAAACAGAAGGACGTAAAAAGGTTACTTTAATCGATAAAAGTAACGTCTTAACCTTTGCTCATGATCTGTGGCAGAGGGTATTTATAGAGGTTGCAGCTGAGTATCCAGAGTTAATAGCAGATCACCTGCTAGTTGATGCAGCAGCGATGAAGATGGTGCTTGCACCAGAGACTTTGGATGTAGTTGTAACCACCAATATGTTTGGTGATATTCTAACTGACCTTGGTGCTGCTGTTTGTGGGGGGTTAGGGCTTGCTGCGTCAGGAAACATCAATCCTGAAGGACTCTCTATGTTCGAGCCTGTACATGGCTCTGCTCCAGATATTGCTGACAAAAATACGGCCAATCCTTTAGCTACCGTCTTAGCTGGTTCGATGATGTTGACTCACCTAGGTGACAGTGATGGGGCTAAGAAGATTGACGATGCAGTCTACTATGTTTTAAACGAAAATGAGGTAACTCCGGATCTAGGTGGTAGCTTAACCTGCACTGAAGTAGGTAAAAAATTGGAGGCGTATTTGGAGGGGCAAAGGTGAGAATCGCTATCTATGACACCTCTTTGCGTGATGGGACCCAAAGAGAGGGGCTCAATCTTTTGGCAGAGGATAAACTAAAACTAGCCAAAAGGTTAGATAGTTTTGGTGTAGACTATATTGAAGGTGGCTGGCCTGGATCTAATCCTAAAGACAAAGAGTTTTTTGAGCTTTGCAAGAATTGGCAACCTCAAAATGCAATTATCACAGCCTTTGGAAGCACGCGTAAAAAAGACATTAGAGCTGAAGAAGACATTAACCTCAATGCTCTTGTCGCATCAGGAGTCAAAGAGGCAGCAATCTTTGGTAAAACTTGGCTTTTTCATGTAAAAGAGGCTCTAAATACTACAGCTGAAGAAAACCTTAATATGATAGGTGATTCAGTATCTTACCTTAAGTCTAAAGGGCTTGAAGTCCATTTTGATGCCGAACACTTCTTTGATGGGTTTAAAGCTGATAGTGAGTATGCTCTAAAGTGTCTAGCCAAAGCAGTTGAAGCAGGTGCTAAAAGTATTGTACTTTGCGACACCAATGGTGGAACCTTACCAGCTTCTGTATATAAAACTACCAAGACTGTTTGTGAGAACTTTCCAAATACCTTTGTAGGCATTCATGCTCATAACGACGCAGATTTAGCAGTTGCCAATTCGCTTGCAGCAGTTGATGGCGGGGCTAGAATAGTTCATGGGACTATTAATGGCTTTGGTGAGCGTAGTGGCAATGCCAATCTTAGCTCGGTAATTCCTAATTTGCAAATCAAAATGGGGTGTGAACTGCTTGCAGGAAATAAGCTTGGAGAGCTGACTAAGCTTAGTAACTATTTTTATGAGATTACGAATATTATTCCAAATGACTATCAGCCTTTTGTTGGTAAAGCGGCGTTTACTCATAAAGGTGGGATTCATGTTTCCGCTCTTAGGAAAAACCCTGAAACTTATGAGCATATTCGGCCTGAGGTTGTAGGCAATAGGCGTAGAGTCTTAGTTTCAGAGCTAAGCGGTATTGCCAATCTTTCTTATAAAGCGGAGGAGTATGGGCTAGAAGGGGATAAAGATATGTTTTCTCCGCTTTTAGATACAGTAAAGAACCTAGAGTTTAAAGGTTATTCTTTTGAAGGCGCTGAAGCATCTTTTGAATTGCTTCTAAAAAGATCCCTAGGTCTTGTCCCAGAGTTTTTCTCACTTAAAGGTCTCCGTATGATTATTGAAAAGAACGGGTCTGGACAATTTGTTGCTGAAGCAACAGTAAAAATACAGGTTGGAGATAACTGCTATCACACAGTAAGTGAAGGTGATGGACCTGTTAACGCTTTAGATAAAGCTCTTAGACTTGCACTAAAAGACGTCTATCCAGAGATTGATAATATTAGTCTTAGTGACTATAAGGTAAGAGTACTAGATCCACGCAGTGCTACTGCAGCATCTGTAAGAGTACTCATAGAGAGCACAGGATTTGGGAAATCTTGGGGTACAGTTGGTGTTTCGCCGAATATTATTGAAGCAAGCTGGAGAGCGCTTTTTGATAGTATTGTCTTCGGGCTCTATAAAGCAAGAGAAATATAAAAGAAGCAGCTACGCAAGGTAGCTGCTTCTTTGACAGGAAAATCTTCAATAGAAGGAATAACGAAAAGAAAGACAGTTTTCCTCTCTAAGCGTAAACTGTCTTTCTTATACATAATTACTAGTTTAGTGGTCTGAAATAATCGATAGCGGCCCTAGGATTATCAGTTGTAATAACTGAGGCGCCCAAATCAACCATTCGTTGCATATCCTTAACGTTATTTACTGTCCAAGCCCATAGTGAATAACCGCGACCTATTAAGTAGGTGGCCATTTCCTTATTAATGACACCGTAGTTAAGATCAACGGAACGGGTTTTACCTGTAGCAGCTAGAGCAACAACCTCATCTATAGTTTTTGTAGAATAGGAGAGAACAGATGTTGGAATATCAGGAGCCATGTAATAGAAGTTAGCAAGTAACCCTGCATTAAAGGCTATCACAACCACCTGATCTCTAGTGCCAGTTTCAATAATTAAATCAAGAACATCTCTTTCAATGCCAGCTTGTTTAAGTTCAATGACTAATGTCACCTTATCCTTAATCTCTAAGAGTACATCCCTTAGAAGAGGTATAGGTTCACCTGCGAATTTTCTGTTAAACGAAGAACCCGCATCAAGAGTTTTGAGATAGTCATAGGTTTTAGTTTTAACATCGCCAGTGCCATTAGTTGTACGCTCTAATGAGCTATCATGAAGAAGTACAAGCTCTCCATCGATTGTGCGATAGACGTCAATTTCTACAGCATCTGCACCAACTGCGATTGCAGATTTAACAGAAGCCATTGTATTTTCTGGTGCTTCTGATGAGTTACCTCTATGAGCTACTATAATAGGAATAGTAGGATAGGCTGCAGCTCTATCTCGTCCTGCTTGCCAATTAGCTATTTCTTCGTATGCAACCATTTCATCTGCAGGATAGTCCGAAAGGACTGTATTTTCAAATCTAACAGTCATGCCATAGGCGTGAAGACCGACTAGACCTTCAGCGACATTAGACGCACACTTAGTTGCAAGAATTGGTTTGTCATTAAGAAGTACAATAAGATAGTCGTTAGAGACAGCCATTTTAAAGTTATACTTTACACCAATTTCTAAGAGCTCTTCGCCAGCGAAGTTAAGCTGTCTTCTCCATCTGTCTTCAGTTAGAAAGGTACGCTCAATACCGTTTCCAAGGGTAGTATTTTGTTTAACACGAAGCATGTGTGATAAGGTTTTGTCCTCAGGCGTGCGGTAAGAAACACCAAACCATCTACTTAAGTTTTTGCTTTCTTCAATTGTAAAGTCTGTTTCAAAGTAGAAGCTGTCTTTTGTTTGATTGAAGTAGGCTGAGTTAAAATCAATATCTGGGTTATCGTCTATCTTCGTGACAATAGCCTCTTCCTCAAACACCCAGGTCCCTTCATAAGCTTCGATCGTTTCTGAAGATGCTAGTGAAGTCAGGCTAAAAAGACATAACATAATAACTACGAAAAACAAATTAAACCGCTTTGTCATATTCCCTCTCCTCTTCTCTCCTTAAGTTGAAACTATATTGCATGTAAATTTTTCATCAAAAGTTTGTAAATCCCTGCCAATTTGAGCAAACATAGAACAATTATATGGTTTTTTCTGCGTCAAAACAGTCTAGTGTCCAATAATGTACATATAATCGTGTCAAAAGGAAAATACAAGGGAGTACTAACTTAGTATGTACGATTGAGTGCTTTTAGGTAACAAACAGATCAAGATGATGTTAAGAAATGATCCAGCTTAAAAATTCCGTCGATTCAGAATCAAATTCAAACATTGATTTTTACTTCGCTGTATATGAACTGGTTAAGGACATACTGCCTCTTGTTCTTTACCCAGACAATGGAGCAAAAAATAATCGTCTGTAGAAAAGCGGACGATAAAGAAAGATGCTATAGCCAGAAGACTAGAACCTCTTGTCTAGCAAACTAAACTAATCCACAAGGCAATGAAGAAGCTCTGCTAATTACTATGGAGGAGATGCTAAACTTAAAATTACTAACTGCGTAAAAAAAAGGCGCTGTTGGGAAAGGGTAATTCGAGTCTTTTTAAAATGACCCTGCGGTTAGTCTATTTATTATTGCAGTATTAATTGATAAGTATGAAGAATGGTTTTTGCTAAGCAAGTAATATTAGCTTTCGATCCCGCTGTTAGTTCGTTGATCTTGAGGTTTATGTTTTTAACCCAAATCAGTCAAATACATTACGGACTCTCTACGTACGAAAAACAAAAACTAATCAGTAAGATGCGTTCAGCCTGTTGAATATCTGTTTACAGCCAATTGTTGTTATCAGTTAGCAACATTGGCCTTGTATTGTAGTGCCATTTACTGCACTTGTAGGTGGAATTGCGCTTGCTCTATGGAAAAGTCATCAAATGAATTTGCCAGGTTAAACAAATAAAAGCCAAAGGTCATGGCTAAAACACTATGACCTTTTTTGCCCAAAGACAATCGTGCTAATTGTAATGTGAGGTCAAGCTAGAACTATTTAGTAAAAAACACAACTTATAGTTTTAAAAGTAGGTTTTAACATGATTGTGTAAAATTATATGAATAAAAGAATATTTAGTGTTAGGTATACCAAAGGTATCAAGAGCCTATTAGTCGAACTAACAAGAAGAGATAAAAGTGACTGAAGGGAGAGTAAATATGTCTAAGAAACCTGGAATTGCAATTTTAGCTACCCTATTAACTGTTTCTGTAGTTGCTAATATTTTTCTGGGATATATGTGGTGGGATGCATCTCAGCCAAATGTACTTGCTGTTGTCAATGAAGATACAATTACTACAGATTTTTTGGTAGAACGTATTCTTTCTAGAAATAAAGAGACTCAGCTTAATGCGATTATTGAAGAGATCTTAGTAGAGCAAGAAGCTAAAGCAGTTGGAGTAACAGTTTTAGAAAATGACGTTACTAAAAGACTTCAAGAGATCAAAGAGGCTTTAGGAGGAGACGATCTCTATCTGAGATTTTTAACAGATGCCAACGTTTCTGAGGCTGATCTTAAAGATAGTATTCGGCATAATCTTTATATCGAAAAAATCATCTTAAATCAGGTGCCTATTGATGAAACGGCTATTGTAACTTATTATGAAAGCAATAAGGATCTTTTCCAAACACCTGAGCTAAGACTAGTAAGACACATCTTTACAATAAGCGAGGCTGATGCAAAAAAGGCTTATGCCGAACTAGCCAGAGGCGAAGACTTTGGCAGTGTCGCTGAGAGATACTCAGTTGATCCAGGCACCAATCAAGAAGGTGGCTTAATTGGGTATATGAGTATAGAAGATCAGTGGGTAGGAGTTACCGATGTGGCTTTCCAGCTTGCAAAAGGAACTTATTCTCAGCCAATTAAGAGTGACTATGGCTGGCATGTAGTTTATGTAGAAGATATCCGTGAGGAAAGTAATCCGGAATTTAGTGAAATTAAAGATCAAGTAGAACAGGCTTACGTAGACTATCTTGTTAGCGTTTATAGCGAAGAGATGCTTCAAGCTTTAAAAACCAACTCAAATATAAAAATTAATATATGAAAAAACACCAGTAACAGATAAATATTATTTTTCTATCATAAACTCCCTCATTTCTAGATAGAATAGGAGTGAAGGAGGGATTGCGCGTGAAAGCTACAGGGATTGTGCGTAGAATAGATGACCTAGGTAGAGTAGTAATACCTAAGGAGATTCGCAGAACTTTGCGCATTCGAGAAGGCGACCCCTTGGAGATTTTCGTAGATCGCGATGGAGAAGTAATATTAAAGAAATATTCCCCTGTCGCTGATGTGGAGTATTTTGCCCAAGAGTATGCAGACTCGCTTTCGGAGTCGACTGGTTACACTGCTCTAGTCTCTGACGAGCATGAGATAGTTGCTGTTGCAGGCGGTCCTAAAAAGACCTATTTAGGCAAAGAACTGTCTCACGAGATAATTCAGCTTGCCAGAGAAAATGAAGGGGCAGTAACATTGAATCAAAAAACACCAATAATTGAGGGCATCTACGGTGAATCAGCTGCAATAGCTATGATCAAAGCAGATGATATTAGTGCAGGCTTTATTGTGGTATTCTCTAAAGATGATAAAAAAATTGGCTCCCTTGAGAGTCGTTTAGTTCAAACAGCTGCAGGATTTTTAGGCAAACAACTTACTAGCTAATTTTCTGGGGGGGTTCTCCCCCCTATTTTTAAATGGGGGAGATAGCTGTGATCTATATAGGCACATCGGGATACTCCTACAAAGATTGGAATGGTAAATTTTACCCAAAGTCCCTTAAAAGTATAGATCAGCTAAGTTTTTATAGCAAAGAGTTTAATTTTCTCGAATTAAACTATACCTTCTATAGGATTCCAGAGGCAAAAAACCTAGAAAAAATGGCGCTTGCAGTACCAGATGATTTTAAATTTGCCTTAAAGCTGCACCAATCTTTTACTCATGAAAAAACACTTGATTCTAGTTTTGTACAAGCACTTCCTGGTATGAACGAAAAGCTAGTACTACTTCTTGCCCAATTTCCCTATAGCTTTAAATGTAATGATGAATCTAAAAGCTATCTTTTAAGACTCAGGGACTTTTTTCCAAAATATCAACTGACCTTTGAATTTAGACACAACAGTTGGGCAAAACTAGAAGCACTGGACTTTGTAAGAGATGAGGACTTAAATATTACTTCCGTTGATGAGCCTGTTTTAAGTGGTCTTTTACCTCCAATCGTCTTAGATTCAGGTACAGTTGGGTATGTAAGATTTCACGGTAGAAACCACAGTAAATGGTGGAATAATAAGGCTTCGCACGAACGTTATACCTACGAATACTCTACAGATGAACTTGGTGAATGGCTACCACGTCTAGAATATCTAGAAACTAGCTTTAGAGAGAGTTATGTAGCTTTTAATAACCACTATAGCGCTGGAGCAGTAAGAAGCGCACGTCTTTTAAAAGAGTTATTAAAAAATAACAAAATCCTCTATAGATAAAACTTTTTTGCCTTTTTCCCTTGACCTTATCTCAGTTTGTGGTTTATAATCACTTTGTTGACCAAAAGATACTTCAATAAATGCGGACGTGGCGGAATTGGCAGACGCGCTAGACTTAGGATCTAGTGGATAACCTCCGTGAGGGTTCAACTCCCTCCGTCCGCACCATAACCAAATTTACATCGCTCTCGGCTACTACCGAGTATTTTTTTTAGACAAAAAGCACTTAATTTATCCCGGTATAAGCAGTAAATGGTATGTTTTAAGGGAGGACTTAATTTTGAATAGTGAATTAGTAAAGAACGAGGGAGGCAGGGCTACCCTCAAAGTAACTATCCCTGCAAAAGAGTTTAAAGATTTCTATAACAGCGCTGTCAGTAATCTAAGTAGAGAAGTAAACATTCCTGGATTTAGAAAAGGCAAAGCCCCTAAGCAGATAGTTATTTCGCGTTTAGGTGAGAACTATGTTTTAAGTGAAGCTGCACAAATTGCTATTAGCAAAACTTATGCAAATGCGATTCAAAGTAATGATGTTAAACCTTTTTCCGAACCTGAATATGAAGTAGAACAGGTTGAGGCGGATAAAGATTTTATATATAATATTGTTGTTGATATACTTCCAGAAATTGAGCTGCCAGAATATAAAGGTGTTAAAGCAGTAAAAAAGGTAAAAAAAGCAACAGATGACGAAGTTGACAACGTGCTAAAAGATTTGCAAAAGCGTCATAGCCAATTAGTAGCTGTTGAGGATCGTGACACTGTTGAAGAAGGCGATTACATCCTTTTTGACTTCAAAGGGTTTGTCGACGGCGAACCGTTTGAAGGAGGTGCTGCTGAAAATTACACACTCGAAATCGGTAGTAACTCCTTTATTCCTGGTTTCGAAGACCAGTTAATAGGGCAAAAGATAGGTGAAGAAGGTAAGGTAACTGTAACCTTCCCAGAAGATTACCATCATGAAGCGTTAAAAGGAAAAGAGAGCATCTTTGAGGTAAAGGTAAATGAGATCAAAAAAGAGGAGCTCCCTGAGCTAGACGATGAATTTGCAAAAGATGTCAGTGACAAAGAAACTCTCGATGAATATAGAGTCCAAATTAAAGAAGACCTGCAAAAAAGCTATGACCATCAAGCAGCTCATGAATTAGAAGATCAGATTCTAACAAAGCTATTAGAAGAGTCTGAGTTTGACGCTCCTCCTTCAATGGTTGAGCTCCAAGTCGAGCAAATTATAAATGATTTTAAGTCTCGCGTTGAATATCAAGGCATTAGCTGGGAATTATATTTAGAGCATTCTAAGAAAGATGACGAAGCTATAAAAGCAGACCTTAGACCTCAAGCAGTTACACAAGTGAAAAACTACTTTATACTAAAAGAAATAGCTCTTAAAGAGAACATCGAGGTCTCAGAAGATGAGCTCGATTTAAAGCTTGAAGAGATGGCAGAAAACTATCAGATGGCAAAGGACGTTATACGCGAATACTATGAGCAAAATAATCGCTTAGACGACCTACGCTATGAATTACAAACTCAAAAAACTCTCCAGTTTTTAGTGGAACATGCCTCAGTGGAGGAACAGGTGGTTGAGCCTGAGGATCTCCAGGCTTAATTCGTCACCGAAACTGGAGACAGTGGGGTGAGCTAAATGCCCAAGTATAGTGACGAAAAAAATCAATTGAAGTGTTCTTTTTGTGGTAAGCCGCAAGAACACGTCAAAAAGCTTATTGCTGGTCCAGGTGTATACATCTGTACTGACTGTATTGAACTATGTAATGAGATCATTGAAGAAGAGTTCGCTGATGAAATTGACGACAGTCTTCAATTAGTTCCTAAGCCAAAAGAGATCAAAGCCGTTCTTGATGAATATGTTATCGGTCAAGAAGACGCAAAAAGAATTTTAGCGGTTGCTGTTTATAATCATTACAAAAGGATTACTTATAGCTCTAAGAATGATGATGTTGAGTTGCAAAAGAGCAACATCTTACTTCTTGGACCTACAGGCTCTGGTAAGACTCTTCTTGCTCAAACACTTGCTAAGATTCTCAATGTACCATTTGCCATAGCAGATGCGACAACATTGACTGAAGCTGGCTATGTTGGCGAAGATGTAGAGAATATCCTACTGAGATTGATTCAGGCAGCTGATTATGATATTGAAAAAGCTGAACGTGGTATTGTCTATGTCGATGAGATCGACAAGATCTCACGCAAATCTGACAATCCTTCGATTACTAGGGATGTATCTGGAGAAGGTGTGCAACAGGCTCTTTTGAAAATTTTAGAAGGTACTGTAGCAAATGTCCCACCACAAGGTGGTAGAAAACATCCTCATCAGGAATTTATCCAAATAGACACCACTAACATTCTCTTTATCTGTGGTGGAGCATTTGATGGTCTTGAAAAGATTATTGAGCGTCGCACAGGAAAACGTAGTCTAGGTTTTGGTGGCACGGTAAAGGCTACAGCTGAAAAAGCAATTGGTGAGATCTTAAAGCAAGTTATGCCTGAGGATCTACTAAAATATGGTCTGATTCCCGAATTCGTCGGACGTGTGCCAATTCTGTGTTCCTTAGATGCACTTGATGAAGATGCATTGGTTAGGATCTTACAGGAACCCAAAAATGCTCTTGTTAAGCAGTATCAAAAACTACTAGAACTGGATAATGTAAAGCTGACTTTCGAGGACGGAGCTTTAACAGCTATAGCTCAAAAAGCCATCGAAAGGAAGACTGGAGCTAGAGGATTGCGTGCTATTTTAGAAGACCTTATGCTAGAGTTGATGTTTGAAATACCTTCAGAATCTGATATAAAGTCTGTGCGGATAACAGATGAAGTAGTAAAAAATGGAACTAAACCTTTGGTATCTAAAAGCCACAAGGAAGAAACCGCTTAGAAACCGATTGTAAAAGAAGTTTTAGAACTCCCGTTTTTCGGGAGTTCTTTTGTTAACCTTGAAATAGGCAGGTTAAAGGCGAAGGCCATGGATATACTAACAAAGCAGTTAGTTAAAAGGAGGCCTGCCGATGAATGCCTTTGTACAGTTTTTAGTAATATTAAGCATGGTTTTTTCTATTATTGTAGGTGTTTACTTTTGGAACTTATTAAAAGCGCAACAAGGAAGTAAGACGGCAGTAGAAAAAGAAAGCCAAAAAGAGATGGACAAACTACTACACTTACGATCGATCTCTCTTTCAGAGCCACTGTCAGAAAAAACACGACCAACACACTTTAAGGATCTTGTCGGACAAGAAGATGGCCTGCGTGCACTGAGAGCAGCCTTGTTCGGACCTCATCCTCAGCATGTTATAGTTTATGGACCACCAGGAGTAGGCAAAACAGCTGCAGCTAGAGTTGTTTTAGAAGAAGCTAAGCGTTCAAAAGCCACACCATTTCTACCAGAGGCCGCCTTTATTGAGATAGATGCCACTACAGCAAGATTTGACGACAGGGGTATAGCTGACCCTTTGATGGGTTCAGTCCATGACCCGATCTATCAAGGAGCAGGGCCACTCGGAGTAGCTGGAGTGCCTCAACCAAAGCCTGGTGCAGTAACAAAAGCTCATGGAGGCATTTTGTTTTTAGATGAAATTGGGGAGCTTCATCCCATTCAAATGAATCGTCTTCTTAAGGTCCTTGAGGATCGTCGCGTGTTTTTAGAGAGTGCTTATTACTCGTCAGACAATAAGAGTATACCAGAGCACATTCATGATATCTTTAAAAACGGTCTGCCAGCAGATTTTCGCCTAATAGGAGCTACAACAAGAAGCCCAGAAGAGATACCGCCTGCGCTTAGGTCTAGGTGTAATGAGATCTTTTTCAGGGCTTTAACTGAAGATGAAATCTCAAAGATTGCGTTAAACGCTCTAACTAAGATTGGAGCAAAGTATGATGACCGAGTGATCGACGTTATTACCCAACATGCTTATTCAGGTCGGGATGCAGTAAATATGGTACAGATTGCAGAAGGTTTAGTCTTAAGTGAAGGGAAAGACAGTATAAGTCAAGAGGACGTAGAGTGGGTTGTTAACTCTGGCCACTATTTGCCAAGACCACTGACTAGAGTTAGCAGTGATAAAATTGTCGGTGCAGTGAATGGGCTTGCAGTTTACGGACCACATCTAGGTTCTGTGATGGATATAGAAGCTCGAGCTTTTCCTGTGGCAAAAGGCGAAGGAAAGCTTGTAGTAACTGGTATAGTAGAAGAAGAGGAGATTGGTCAAGCGTATGGTCAAAGACTAAAGCGAAAAAGTATGGCTCGCTCCTCGCTTGAAAACGTCCTGACTGTTTTAGGTTCTGTTTTAGAACTAGAACTATCTTGTTATCATATTCACATCAATTTTCCGGGAGGCTCACCAGTAGATGGACCTTCAGCAGGTCTTGCCTTAGTCGCTTTGCTTTATTCGGCAATTAAAAATGAACCTATTCCAAACGACTTAGCCTTCACAGGTGAGGTGAGTGTAAGAGGTATGGTCCGTCCCGTAGGTGGAGTAACCTCAAAGATCGATGCAGCAGTAAGAGCTGGTGTAAAAAAGGTCTTTATTCCGAAAGCCAACTATCAAAGCTATTTTGCGAGTTACCCCTTAGATGTGATTTCTGTAACAAACGTTGAAGAAATGCTCGATGAAGTCTTTGGAAAAACAAATTATTTAGTTGCGTCAGGTAGTTTGGTAACCAGTGCAAATGGGTAATTGCTATATGAGAACTGGAGGTGGCGATTATGCAAAAAGATGTACAGCGCCAGAACCTTAGTGATAGAGAAAAGCCGATGACCTCCTTAAGGGAAGAATGGCCATTAATGCCTCTTAGAGGTATGTTAGTTTATCCTGGGATGGTAACACCACTTGAGGTGGGAAGAGAACGATCTATTAACGCCTTAGAACAGGCGATGGTTGACGATAGGAAGCTTATTCTAGTCGCTCAAAAAGAAGCTAGAGTTAAAGAGCCTGAGACAGATGATATCTACGATATAGGGACTATGGTAGAGATAAAACAATTGTTAAAACTACCAGAGGGTCATATTAGGATTCTAGTCGAAGGTTTAAGCAGAGTTAAAGTACACCACTTGGTGCAGATTGAACCCTATTATACTGCAAAAGTAGAGATCCTAGATATAGATGAAAGTATAGACAAAGAAACTGAAGCTTTGATGCGTAGTGCTTCTACTTTTTTCGAAAAATATGTAAAGCTCTCAAAAAAGCTTCCTTTGGAAGTTGTAGCAGCGTTAGATGACATCAAAGAGCCAGGAAAGCTTGCAGACAACATAGCATCCCAGCTTGCCATTAGAATCGAGGATAAACAGCAGGCCTTAGCGACCTTTGATGTCAAAGAACGCTTAGAGCTTCTTAATGTTCTTCTTTCAAGGGAGCTGGAGATCTTAGAATTGGAGAAAAACATTTCTAGCCGCGTAAGAAGGCAGATGGACAAAAGTCAAAGAGACTATTATCTAAGAGAGCAGCTTAGAGCTATTAGACAGGAACTCGGCGAAGACGATGATAAGGCTGAAGAGCTTGACGAATACAGAGAGAAAATCGAGAAGTTAGCTCTAAGTGCTGATACTAAAGAGAAGGCTTTAAAAGAGGTATCAAGACTTGAAAAGATGCCTCCTGGAACTGCTGAGGCAGTAGTTGTACGCAATTATTTGGATTGGATTATTGCTTTGCCTTGGAAAACTGAGACTAAGGATAATATAGATATTGTTAAGGCTGAAAATATACTTGATGCTGATC
Source organism: Bacillota bacterium (assembly GCA_028708605.1). Classification (GTDB taxonomy): domain Bacteria; phylum Bacillota; class DTU065; order DTU065; family DTU065; genus DTU065. Next base: position 32,704 of record JAQVYS010000002.1, on the reverse strand, counting down.
ATTATGGTCTAGACAAGATTAAGGAGAGAATCTTAGAGTTTTTAGCTGTTAGAAAACTAACTAAAAGCATGAAAGGTCCTATTCTTTGTCTAGTTGGACCACCTGGAGTCGGAAAAACATCTCTTGCAAAATCAGTAGCTCGCGCCTTAAACCGTAAATTTGTGCGCTTTTCTTTAGGTGGGGTTCGCGACGAAGCAGAGATTAGAGGACATAGAAGAACCTATGTTGGAGCCTTGCCTGGCAAGATTATTCAGTCCATGCGTGATGCCAAATCTAAAAATCCAGTAATACTCCTTGATGAAGTGGACAAGATGTCTTCTGACTTCAAAGGCGATCCTGCATCAGCGCTTCTAGAGGTTTTGGATCCAGAGCAAAACAATGCTTTCCAGGATCATTTCTTAGAAGTCCCTTTTGATCTTTCTAGAGTGATGTTTATTACTACAGCTAATAACGCGGCAGCTATACCACAGCCACTTTGGGATCGTATGGAGGTAATTGAGATCCCTGGCTATACAGAGTTAGAGAAGCTGGAGATAGCTTTGCGTCATCTTATGCCTAAGCAGTTAGAAGCTCATGGGCTAAAAGCAGGTGATGTAGAGATCTCTAAGGCTGCAGTTTTGACCATAATTAGGGAATATACAAAAGAGGCTGGAGTAAGAAGCCTAGAACGTACTCTTGCCAGTTTATATCGCAAAGCTGCTAAAGAGATTGTCTTAGGTAAAGAAAAACCTGTGCGAATCTCACGCAGCAGCTTAGAGAAGTATTTGGGTGTCCGCCATTATACCTTCGGGCTCGCTGAGACTGAAGATAAGGTAGGCGTTGCAACAGGACTAGTGTGGACTCCTGTAGGGGGAGATATTGTCTCTATAGAGGTAAGTATAGTCCCTGGCAAAGGAGGTCTCACTCTAACAGGTAAGCTAGGGGATGTTATGAAGGAATCAGCTCAGGCAGCACTTAGCTATATCCGTTATCGCGCTGAGGATCTTGGTATCGATTTAGATTTCCATAAGACAAAGGATATCCATATTCATGTACCTGAAGGAGCAGTGCCAAAAGAAGGTCCTTCAGCAGGTATCACAATGGCAACAGCCTTAGTTTCAGCTTTAAGTGAAAAACCAGTGCGCTGGGATATTGCTATGACAGGAGAGATTACTCTAAGAGGAAGAGTCTTGCCTATTGGTGGTTTAAAGGAGAAACTCTTAGGAGCCCAAAGGGCTGGCATTAAGACAGTTTTAATACCTAAAACCAATGAGAGAGACCTAAAAGAGGTGCCAAAAGAGATTCTTAAAGGTCTAACGGTTATTCCAGTTGGGCACATGGATGAAGTGTTAAAAAATGCTTTAAGAGATACAGATGAAATAACTTTATAGCCTTTTGCAGGGAGAGATTAGTATCTCTCCCGTTAATATTATAAATACGCTTTATAACAGAAAGGAAAAGGCGATCTGCGTCAAAGTTAAAGATAGCTTATTTTTAAGGTTTTTTTGGTAAAATCTGATATAATCGTAGGGAATTTATAATCTGGGGGATTAAAAATGCAAAAACATAAGGTAATCACAAATCCAACTGAAAGCCCTTACCCGGGTGGGAGAGGAACTGATCAGCTTGTAGTTTATACTAAAGACTACGGAAAACCATCTACAGGGACTAACGAGTATGGAACTGAGTTTGTAGTTAAAGACGGCATTGTACGAGATTTTGGTTCTAATAATTATGAGATACCAGAAAACGGGTTTATTCTTTCAGGTCATGGTGTGGCACAAAAGTGGCTACAAGAGAATCTTTGGTATGGATCTAAAGTCACCTTAAAAGAAAACGAAATAGCGGTTATTACTGATCTAGAGACTGAAAAATCCGGTTCTAAGATTCTAGCCTCTAAAATGGCAAATGAGAACTTAGTACCTAAAAATACCTTAATAGAGATGTCAAGAAAAGAAGTGGAAGACTTGTATTTAGCAGCTCTGCCTTCAAAAAAAGTTGAAGTTAGAGGCATATGGCACGAACAGACAGAAACTAGCCCAGATGAAATCAAAAAGACAGTACAAAAACTAGCTGAAGGTGGCTTCAATCTCCTTCTTTTAGAGGTTTATTATCATGGCTATACCATTTATCCTTCTAAGCTTGTAGGGCAGATGCCTGAGTACCACGGCTGGGATCCTCTTAGCGTTTGGCGAGATGAGTGTGAAAAATACGGAATAGAGATTCATCCTTGGGTGCACTGCTTCTTTGGGGGTTTTGGTAAGAAAGGTTCGATTGTCGACCTACATCCTGAGTGGATAGCAAAAAGAAGAGACGGAAAAGAAAAGTCAAATGTTGAGCACGGTTTTTATTGGTTAGAGCCTGCTTTAGATAGTGTGCAGGATTTTTTAATTCTGCTTTTTAAAGAACTATTTGAGAAATACCAGTTTAGCGCTTTGCATTTAGATTATATTCGTTATGGGGAAACAGCTGGCTTTTTAGAAGGCTATAGCTTTAGTGAAAAAGCTGTAGAAATCTTCCGTCAAAAAACCGGGCTCAACGCACTTGAGCTTACTCCTCAAAGCAAAGAATGGCCTCTATGGCTCAAGTTTCGTGAGGATAATATTACTCGCTTTGTTAGACGCTGCAGAAAAGAGTTTCCTAATGCTCTTCTCTCTACAGCAATCTTTCCTGAACTAGAGCATGCTAAAGCCAGTAAAGGCCAGAATTGGGCTCTCTGGCTAGAAGAAGGTTTACTAGACTATTTAGCTCCTATGATCTATTCTACTGACACCGACTATGTCGTAAAAATGTCGGAATTTGCACAAAAACTTAACCCTAATATACCAGTTTATACTGGTCTTGCACCGTTTATGGGACTAACTCCATTCGAGCTTACAAGACAGGCTTATGAAGTTTCTAAGGTGGTGTCTGGAACAGTTCATTTTGCTCTTCATTCCGTACAAGATGGACACATAAAGGCGCTTAAAAAGGGTTTGTATAAGGAAAAAGCCATATTGCCTTGGCATAATTAATAAAGGCGAATATGCTTTATATAGCTTTGCTTAGTTTAGGCCATCTAGTACATGGCTTGGCAGTCTAACTGAGTCATCGTCAAGAATAAGCACCTCAAAACTAGAAGGTAAAGCTAATTGATTATTTGACTCTGTTTATTTATAACTATTGGTGTATAGTTTCTTGATTTGCCTAACTAAATTATGCAAGAAACGAGTTCTTGTTAAGGGCTCGTTTTTTCTATTTACAACAAAAAAAGGGGTGTTATACAACTAACTAGTCGTTAATTGTGCAACAGCCCCTTTTGATATAAGTAGATTCTTAGTCAACTTCGACCTGCTTGGCAATGAAGCTAGCAGCTGTTTCCGCGATTTTTGATTCAAATTCGGTCAATTCATTTGTTGACGCTAGTATGACTGTGCCTAAAAAATCGCCTGCGGGAGAGATTACTGGTGTGATAACGAAATTTTTTGCTGTGAAACTATCGAACTCTGGATGCTCGACTACTTCGCTCGGCGCGTTGCTCTTGAATGTTACGACTCTTCTTTCATCAAAAACCTGTTTAACACGATCGCCAACTGGTCTATGACTAATATCAATGTCCACGTTGCTTGAAGCCACTATAGAATCTTTATCGGTTATTATAACACTAGTACCTGCAGCTTTGCTTAAAGTATTAGCATAACTATCCATGATATCACTTAGTTCTGCCATAGGAGAATATTTTTTTAATACTATCTCTCCATCTTCTGCAGTAAATATTTCAATAGTATCGCCTTCGGTAATTTTAAGAGAATCACGTAGTTCCTTTGGTACGACGACTCTGCCAAGATCGTCTATCCTACGTACGATTCCAGTTGCTTTCATTATGTCGTCTTCCTTTCTGATACAGTAGTTTCCTGTTAATAGTTTTAGCATCCCTTAAAAAAACATACTAGGAAAACAAAATCGGTAAATGTATGCAAGTTATCTGCTTATTAGTAATTTTTTTACCAAGTTTGGTTAATTGAGCAGTTTCAGTTTCTACGATGGTAAAAATTTAGGAGCGGCATATGCAAACTGGCAAATCCTTTAAATAGATCCTTTGTCCTTCTGTCTTGGTTTCAAAGTTAGTTTGCCTTAAAACAAAGTCCCTATACTTAAACTAACTCTACTATTAATAAATGGTTCTGTAGTCTAGCAAATAAAGACCAAGAGAATAGTTCTTCTAGAAGAAAAATGCATAGCTTTTAGGGAGGTGGTAATATGCACGTGTTACTTGTTAACGTACTATTTCTAGGAGGACAGACCACCCATAGCTTAGAGCTTGGGGTAGGATTAAAAAAACATGGGATTGATGTATCTTTCCTGCTTTTTGGCGAAGCTGAGTATCCACTTCTTGCTAAAGAGTTTAGACAGGTTATGCTTGAAAACCAGATACCTGTATATACAAGAAAAACTGCACGAGAGGTCTTGCCAAAAGTAGATTTGTTACACGCACACTCTTCTTGGACCTTTCAACTGGTCTTAAAATGGCAGAAAGAGTATAAGATTCCAGTAGTTTTTACAATTCACGGCCTCGGTATAAAACATGACAAGCGGTTAGAAGAAGCAGATGGAATAATTGCAGTCGGTAAAAGAACAAAAGATAGTCTACCAGATAGCGTAAAACAAAGGACAGTAATAATTACAAATGGGGTCGACCTTACAAAATATGTCCCAAAAGCCTCTAAGGTTCTTAATAGTCCTCTAAAGGTCTTATATGCAGGAAGACTTAGTAAGAAAAAAGAGACTGGCCTTTTGGCGCTAGCAGAGGCGGCTTCTCTTCTTAAACTAGAGCTATTGGTAGCCACGGATTACCAAGTCCCCTTAGGACCAAATTGCGAGTATCTTGGTTGGCAGGAAAACATTCTTCCTGTTTTAAGAGATGTAGATATAATTTTTGCTTGTGGTAGGGCTCTAAGAGAAGGAATGGCAATCGGGCTTGCTTCCGGAGTTTTAGGGGAAAGATATTATGGGTTTATCACTAGTGGAGAGTTATTTGTGGAGAATATAGACCTAAGTGGCTTAACAGGAGCAGTTCCAACCCAAACTATTATTTGGCAGGATCTGTTACATCTAAAAGACCCGTCTTATTTAAAAAAATGCCAGAGTGCAGCACGAAAGCTAGTGGGGAAATATTATTCTTTAGATCAGATGGTAGAAGAGACAGTAAAGGTATATGAAAGATGCTTATTATAAAAAAGCTTAGCAGAAGCCCTCTTGGTAACGCTTTTATTAAGATGTTCTTTTCTTAGTTTGAAGTAGCGTTTCTGTTTAAGTAAGAAACGCTAACCTAAAAAAGGCAACTTAAGCCAAACTACCTGATGCAATTAATAGACACCTGCATACATTGATTTTGAAAGGAGGTAGAAAGCTTTGGGTGTAACAGTAAAATGCTGCCCAGTAAGCGATGGGGTTACCACAACTAGTCAAACCGGAGAAAATTCAGTAATAGTGATCCCTGCAGGCTTAGCTCCAGGCACAAGAGTTCATATAACTCAAATCTGGGCGTCAAATGAACCTTCTGATAATCTGGGTAAAGACCTTACCATAGCAACAGAAGGCGGTGCTTTAATCTGGAAAGAGTATACTGAGACAGAGCCTTTTGTTAGTCGGTATTTTCATAGTCCCTTAAGAGGTCCTGTTGGTGAGGATCTAACAATTACTTTTGAAGGTCATCCTGGATCTGTCAGTACGCTTTCTGTCACCTACTATATAAGCGTCTAAGATGCAGGTTATAAGGGGCAGATGGATTAAAAATCAACTAGAATTAAGTGATACGTTTTTGGCAAAGCTCCCCAGTGAATTTGAACTAGATTTGGGAGTAGAAAAAGTACCGGTTATTAACAAAAAACGGTTTGGTATACTCCTCCTTAAATCCTTTTTTATGCCAAATCCCAAAGAGATGACCGTTACGAAGCTTGGCAGTCAAATAAGTGCAGGCCCTATTCTCGGGCTAATGGTTAGAGGGCTAAGTGAGATAAACGCTCAGCAGTTTAAAAACTACTTTACAAGTAAGACACCGGGATTAACCTATGTCTTTGATGAAAGCCTACTAAATACGGCGAAAATTGAGGGATATTACTTTAACGACAATTGGTATTATATGAACCTGCCAAAGCCAAATTATGTGTTTGATCGCACCTATCCGAGCCATACCCAAAACAAACTAAAGCTGCCCCGATCGGTTTTCTTTAATCCTATAACTCAATTTTCTAAAAGCGAAGTAATTAGAGTACTAAAACAAAACAGTATCGATGTGCCGGAGACTTTCTCCGGCACTTTTGAAACAGTTTATCGTAGATTTGTTCTTTTCTACTTAAAGCCTGATCGTGGCTCATTTGGCCAAGGCATCTTTGTAGTAAAGAAAAGAAAGACTGATATTCTGGTCTATTCTTCAACCTCAAATAGCTTAACAATCTATACTAATGAAAAGTTTTTAAATCTTTTGGGGTATCTTGAAAAAAACAGTTATATTCTACAGAAGGGTATTTGTCCTACAAAGCTTGAAGAAGATCCCGTCGATTTTAGGCTCCATGTACTAGCAGATCCAAATCCGAGACTAGCATCGCTTGCAGCTAGAACCTCAAGTTGGGACTTTTTGTACACTAGTGCGCCAAAAAAGATCCTAAAAGGGGCAGACATTCTCTCTAAAAAAGATTTAGATGCTTTAGGCAAGCTAATAAGTAGAGTTCATTTTGTGCTTTCACGAGCCTTTGGACTATATGTAGAGTTTTCTCTTGATGTCATAAAAGAAGAGGATACTGGGAAGTTCTATGTAATTGACGTAAACGGTAAATCGACAAGAACTCATCCTCAGATCCTTGGAGATAATCTCGCAGATTACTATAGTGCTTCACAAAAGCTTGCAAATCATCTTTTTATAGGTAAGGCGCACGCACCATTTTTGCTATAGACCAGTGATCTTTTGGTTATCGCCTGTTAACAATCTTAGAAATACAGAATTCCTTTACGAAATAGGAATTTTGAACATTCATCTCTAGTCTCCTTGCATTAAGCTTGCCTCACTGGGCAAGCTTTTCTTCTATCTTAAGTACTCTTTTGTGGATATTCTCTTCTGTTTTTCTCTGTTACTGCTAGAAAAGCTTTTAATTACATGTAATTTTGATTTAGAAGTTTAGGAAAAGAAATTGACATTTCAGTATCGATAGGATATATTTTTAATATCATGAGATCGGCGAAGAAGAGGAAGAGTAACAAACCAAACTTTTATAGAGAAGCAGCAGATGGTGAAAGCTGCCAAAGGGAAGTTTGTGAAGGTCGCCTCGGAGCTTTGTCTGGTGAGATTCTAAGCTTCCAAGGGAGGAGCTGAGATTTAGCCGGCAACGTCTAATGCCCGTTAGAGCATCGTAAGTGCTTCCTTTATGGGAAGAATTAAGGTGGTACCACGGCCTTCCGTCCTTTGGGATAGGAGGGCTTTTTCTATTGAGGAGGGTATTTTAATGTGTAAAAAAAATCTCGGTACTGTCTACGATCCTAGTCAAGTCGAAGATCGTTTATATGATTTTTGGTTAGAGAAGAACTACTTTCATGGCGAAGTAGATAAGACAGGACAAAAAGAACCTTTTTCTGTTGTTATCCCACCACCAAACGTTACTGCTAACCTTCATATAGGTCATGCGCTCGATAATGCTCTTCAAGATATTATTGTGCGTTTTAATCGTATGAATGGTAAAAACACTACTTGGATACCAGGAACCGACCATGCAGGTATTGCAACCCAGATTAAGGTAGAACAGATGCTTAGAGAAACTGAAAATATTACCCGCCATGATTTAGGACGAGAAGAGTTTTTAATAAGAGTCTGGGCTTGGAAGGAAAAGTATGGTAGTACCATTATCAATCAGCTCAAAAAGTTGGGTTCTTCTTGCGATTGGGAGAGAGAACGCTTTACCATGGATGAGGGTTGTTCTAGGGCTGTCAGAGAGGTTTTTGTCAGGCTATATGAAAAAGGCCTGATCTACCAAGGAGACTATATTATTAACTGGTGTCCTAGCTGTAACACCGCTTTAAGTGATGTCGAAGTAGAGCATGTGGATAAAGATGGCTCTTTCTGGCATTTACGCTATCCTCTAGTGGATGGCTCTGGATATATTGAAATTGCTACAACAAGACCAGAAACTATGCTTGGAGATACAGCAGTAGCTGTCCATCCTGATGATGAAAGATACGCTGATTTAGTAGGTAAAGAAGTTATCTTGCCTCTTGTCGGAAGACAGATACCGATAATCGCTGATGAGTATGTAGATCCCGAGTTTGGTACAGGTGTAGTTAAAATTACTCCGGGACATGATCCAAACGATTTTGAAGTAGGCAGAAGACACGATCTTCCTATAGAAACCGTTATTGGTTTTGATGCGATAATGACCGAAGCTGCCGGAAAATACAAAGGCTTAGACCGCTACGAAGCAAGAAAACAGGTTCTCGCTGATTTAGAAGCTGGTGGTTATTTAGTTAAGGTTGTAGACACTAACCATGCAGTAAGCACTTGCTATCGTTGCGATACTGTCATAGAACCACTTGTTAGTAAGCAGTGGTTTGTAAAGATGGAGCCACTTGCAAAGCCTGCGATAAAAGCAGTTAAAGAGGGGAAAATTAAATTCTACCCTGAACGCTTTGCAAAACTTTATTTAAATTGGGTAGAAAACGTTAGAGACTGGTGTATCAGCAGACAACTTTGGTGGGGCCACAGAATCCCAGTATGGTATTGCGATGATTGCGATGAGGTTATTGTTGCAAAAGAAGATCCAACAAAATGCCCTAAGTGTGGATCTGAAAACCTAACTCAAGATCCCGATGTACTAGATACTTGGTTTAGCTCTGCTTTATGGCCCTTTTCTACTATGGGTTTTCCTGAAAAAACTGAGGAGCTAAAATACTTCTATCCTACATCGGTGCTTGTTACTGGTTTTGATATTATCTACTTCTGGGTAGCACGCATGGTCTTTATGGGCATTGAGTTTATGGGAGAAATCCCTTTTCGTGATGTCTATATTCATGGACTGGTGAGAGACCATTTAGGTCGAAAGATGAGCAAGTCTCTTGGAAATGGTATCGATCCTTTAGAGGTTATTTCAGAATATGGGGCAGATGCGCTTAGATTTACTCTTGTAAACGGAGTTGCACCTGGTAATGATATGCGTTTTCATCTAGATAAGGTCGAGGCTAGTCGTAACTTTATGAACAAGATTTGGAATGCTTCAAGATTTGCTTTGATGCACTTAGAAGATACTATACCAGAAAAGAAAGAACCAAAACTTCTTGCAAATCGTTGGTTTTTAACTAGGTTAAAGAAGGTTTCGGAGAACCTTACAAGAGACTTAGAAAACTACGATACAGGTGAGGGAGCAAGACTGCTTTATGACTTTGTCTGGGGCGAGTTTTGCGACTGGTTTATTGAGCTATCTAAACCCGCTCTATATGGTAATATGGGTCAAGAAGCTAAAGAAGAGACTTGTTATGTTCTTTGGCTAAGCCTAGATACGATACTTAAGATGCTTCATCCTTACGTACCGTTTATTACCGAGGAGATCTGGCAGACTATGCCACATAGTGGAGATAGCATTATGGTTTCTAATTGGCCAGGTGAGTCTCTAACATTTAGTGATGAAAAAGCAGAGCGCGGGATAAATGAGCTTGTAGAATTGATTACTAAAATTAGAAACATTAGAGCCGAACTAGGAGTTGCACCTGGTAAAGAGATCAGAATTCTTTATGAGGGTAATCTTTTGGAGGAACAGATTAGCTACCTAAAAGCTCTAGCTAAAGCCCAAGAGGTTTTACCGATTGAAGGTACCAAACCTGAAAAGGCAGTAACCGCTGTTGTATCTGGAGTAACTGCATATCTACCTTTGCAGGATATGATCGACTTAGACAAAGAGAGTGCTCGTATCAAAAAAGAGATAGAAAACATGGAAAACGAAATAAAAAGAGCTCAGTCTAAACTAAATAATCAAGGCTTTGTCGCTAAAGCTCCTAAGGAAGTAGTTGAAAAAGAACAAGAAAAGCTGAAGGATTATGAGATCAAACGCGAGAAACTCGTAGTAAGACTTAAAGAACTTATATAATAGTGTTTAAAAGCCCGGGGTTTTCCCGGGCTTAGTAGCAGAGAAGGGAACTTGAACCTATGGACTTCCAAGAAGCAGTTTTTTCTTTAAATCAAAGCCAACATTTTCCAAGGGAAGCAACCTTAGAGCGAATGGAAAGTGCTCTAGAGATACTTGGTCACCCCGAAAGGGGCCTAAAATTCATTCATCTTGCAGGGACTAATGGTAAAGGATCAACAGGTGCCTTAATTAAATCAGGACTAGAACAATTAGGCTTTAAGGTAGGACGATTTGTTTCACCTCATCTTGTAGATTTAACAGAACGCCTTAGTATAGGAACTACCAATATTTCTCACGCAGATTTTGCTTCAATATACAGTAAGCTCTATGCGTTAAGCAGGTTAACGGAGCTAGGACTAAGTTATTTTGAACAGTTAACTTTGGTTGCTCTTTTGTATTTTAAAACTAACAAGCCAGACTATATCATTTGGGAAACTGGTCTGGGAGGAAGGTTAGATGCTACAAATATTGTTGACCCTGAGATAGTGGTAATAACATCGATAGGTTTAGACCATGTCAGGCTTCTTGGCAATGATTTAGTATCAATTGCAAAAGAAAAGGCGGGGACATTAAAGAAGAATAAAAAAGCTGTAATCGCTCCTTTGACAGCAGATATTGAGGCAGTTTTTGTGGAAGAGGCAAAAAAAAGAGGTGCACAGGTGGTCTTTGCCCGTGAATATCTACCTGTAGAGATGGAGTTAAATGGGCTAGAACCATCTCGAGTGACTCTACCAAAGCTTGGTTTTCAAGGCGTGTTACCGCTTTTAGGACGACACCAGGGAGTAAATGCCCTGACTGCGCTTTTAACCATAAAGCACCTAGGCCTTGAAATATCTTCAGACTCTCTTACAAAGACCTCTTGGCCTGGCAGGCTTCAGTATTTTCCTAAAATCAATCTTCTCGTTGACGGCGCCCATAACCAAGAGGCGATAGCAAAGTTCGTTGAGTTCTTTAAGGAAGTAAATCTAGGTTCTAAGCTCATCTTTGCCTGCATGGACGATAAAGACTATATAGCCATGATTAATTTACTAGATGGCTTGTTTGAGAAGGTATATTTACCCAAGATAGCTAATAAAAGATCAATAGAACCAGAAAAATTAGCTGCTGTTTTTCAGGAAACTCCGTATCAAGTTTGTCAAGACTTGGAGGAGGCATTGTCGTGTGCATTAGATAGCTCAAAGCTGACAGCATTAGTGGGTTCTTTTTATCTAGTTGGGGAATGCTTAGAGATTTTAGAGCATAGATTAGACATAAAAGACTTGCTGTAAAAATAGATTTAATTGTACACCTTTGCCCCATTTGGAAGGAGTTGAGGAAAATTTGGCAAAGAAGCCGAACTATTCGTTAAAGAACAACCGTTGGCTCTATGTTGGTTTTGTGGCCTTGGGTGTGATGGCTGTATGGTTTGGAGTTATGTTAGGTAATTTCTTGCTAAATAAAGTAGCAGAAGCCGATCCGCTTCTAGAAGACAACTTGGTTATTAGTTCAACATCTAATTTACCAGAGGAGTCTGAACAACCAGCAACTACTGTTTCTGTAGATTACCCAGACACAACTGCTCCAAACATAGGTGGCACGCTTTATCGGGTCAGAGTTGGTTCCTACTCTACTATCTCGCAGGCAAGAGCAGTAGAAGCTGATTTAAAGGCATCAGGATTTGAAACTTATGTGATTGGGACAGGATCGGGGCCTTTTTATGTGCAAGTGGGTGCATTTAGTGAGAAAGCAAATGCAGAGGCGTTAAAAAATCAGATAGAAATCAAAGGTTACGAAGTATATATTATGCAGTAATAAAACCCCTGCCACAGAAAGGCAGGGGTTTTCACTTAGGGAGGTTAACTGAAACTCAAGACTTTAGCCCCATCAGGGGTAACATCAAACTCTGTAAAGTCTGATGCAAGATAAGTGTTTCCAAAAACTTCCTTTGCTTCTTCAAGTAAGGCTTTACCTTGATCAAGGTAGCGCGAGCTTGTGTGATTTAAGATTAGGCTTCTTGTACCTGATTCGCTTGCTATACTAGCTGCATCTTTCGAGGTAGAATGGTAGTATTTGTCGGCCTTTTCTTGATGGATATCCATGTAAGTTGCTTCAAAAACTAAAACACTAGAGTCTTTTGCGAGTTTAATTGCTGAGTCGCATTTTCTAGTATCTCCACAGATGGTAATAACACGGTCTGTTTTTTGATCTTTTATAAAGTCAGATCCCCTATAAGTGTTTCCGTCTAAAACGACAGTTTCACCGTTTTTAAGTCTCCCATAAATAGGGCCTGGTGGCACACCTAACTCCTTTAGCTTTTCTGCATCTAAGGCACCTGGCTTTGTTTCTGTGACGCGATAACCAAAGCTAGGTAGACCATGGTCAAGAAGGGCTGTTTCAATCTTAAAACGGTCGAAGTAAAAAGCATCGCCTGAAGAGATTTCAGTAACTTCGAATGGATAGCTAAGGTGAGTTTGGCTAACCTTTAAGATAGTATCTATAAAAAGGGCTAATCCTTTAGGACCGTAGATGTCAAGAGGAACCGCCTTATTTTCAAAGGAGCGGCTTCCTAAAAGACCAGGAAGACCAAAGAGATGGTCTCCATGAAGATGAGTAATAAAAATATGATTGATTTGGTTTAGTTTAACTGGAAGGTGCATGAGCCTCAATTGGGCTCCTTCCCCGCAGTCAAATAAAAAGGCATAGCCTAACTCTTCAACCATATTTAGTAAAAGGCTAGATACGTTGCGTTCTTTGCTTGGTTTTCCGGCTCCTGTGCCAAGAAAAGTTATCTTCATCATAATCACCTATAAATCTAATCTTAACTTTTTATTACCAGTTTAGTACTAAAGTTTTTGCTCTTTAAAAGGATTAGCTTAATAAAGAGGTCTTTGCCTTATTTTTCTAGAAAAAACATTAGAAAATAAGTATGTAATATGCTCTTTTTGAATGATAGTAATTATTGTATAGTACTTCTGGTATGCTTGTTTTAGCTAATCTTGAGTGGTAAACTGAAAAGAGGATAAGGATATGGGTTTAATATTAGCATCGAAATCGCCTAGAAGGCGAGAACTTCTCGATTTACTGGAAATTGATTACATTACGTATCCGTCTGCTATAAATGAAGGAATTAGCGAAGAGAATCCTGAAAGACTTGTAATGAAACTAGCTTCAATGAAAGCAGATTTTGTTGCAGAAAAAAACCCTAAAGATTTTGTTCTAGCAGCAGATACTATAGTCTGTCTGGGAAAAAAAGTCTTAGGCAAGCCCAAAGACGCTGCAGATGCCAAGGCTATGTTAACACTTTTAAGTGGTAAAACTCATCAAGTTTATACTGGGGTAGCATTAAAGAGTGTTTTTTACAACTATAACAAAGTCATAGCTGAACTAACAGAGGTTGACTTTAGAGAGATAAGACCTAAGGAACTTGCAGAGTATATAAAGAGCAACGAACCGTTTGATAAAGCAGGCGGTTATGGCATACAAGGTTTTGCAGGTGTTTTTGTTACAGCGATAAGAGGTTCCTACCACAACGTAGTTGGCTTACCTTTAGCTCAGACAGCTAAAATGTTAGGTGAAGCAAATCTATATAAACTGTGGTAGGAGGATTGTTATGTGGTCTATTAAGAAGCTGCCAGAAAATGAGAGGCCAAGGGAAAAACTAGCTCGGTGGGGAGCAAACGTCCTCTCGAATCAGGAACTTTTAGCTATTTTGTTAGGCAGTGGGTATAGAGGTGTATCGGCTATTTCCCTCGCGGACAAGCTGTTATGCAAGTGTGGAGGATTAAAGGGCTTAAAGGATGCTTCACTCTCCGAATTGCTTGAAATTCCGGGGATTGGAGAGGCTAAAGGAATATCTATTTTGGCTCTCATTGAGCTTTCGCGCAGATTACACACCTATGAACCAGAAAATATGGCCATGATAGAAAGTGCAGGCGAGGTTTTTGACCTTTTGGGAGCGACTGTTTCCGATCTTGATAGAGAGAGGTTTATTGTTTTACTTTTAGATAATCGTCACAGACTACTAGGGGTCGATACGATATCGATCGGTAGTCTAGATGCATCGATTGTCCATCCAAGAGAGCTTTTTAAGAGTTGTATTCGCCGCTCTGCTGCAGGGGTAGTGCTTGTGCATAATCACCCTAGCGGTGATCCAAGACCATCTTTTGAGGATAAGCTAGTAACGGAGAGGATAATTGAAGCAGGTAAACTACTTGGAATTTGTGTCCTAGATCATGTGATCCTTGCCGGACAAACTTATTATAGCATGAAGGAGCATGGTCTTATGGATTAGAAAGGGGCAAAGAAGATGGCCTTTGGTATATATAGAGATCTTGGAATTGATTTAGGTACAGCAAATACCTTAGTGTACATGAAAGGTAAAGGTATTGTTCTTAAAGAACCATCAGTTGTTGCTTTAGACACTAATACTAACGAAGTATTGGCAGTTGGTGTTGAGGCAAATAAGATGGTGGGGCGTACCCCTTCAAATATAGTGGCTGTAAGACCTCTTAGAGAGGGTGTTATTGCCGATTTAGAGGTTGCAGAGAAGATGCTACGGCATTATATCAGTTCAGTCCTTAAAAAACATTGGTTTATTAAAGCACGAGTATTAGTTGCTGTTCCAAGTGGTGTCACTGAGGTTGAAAAACGTGCTGTCGTGGATGCTGCTAAGCAAGCTGGAGCAAAAGATGCAAGGCTAATCTTAGAACCTATGGCAGCGGCTATTGGCGCAGGACTGCCTATACAAGATGCTATCGGGAGCATGATTGTAGATATTGGAGGAGGGACAACTGAAGTTGCTGTGATCTCTTTAGGTGGTATGGTCACTCATCAATCGAGACGCTCTGCAGGCGATGAGATGGATATGGCAATTGTTCAGTATGTCCGCCGCACCTACAGTCTTTTAATTGGAACTCCAACTGCAGAAAAGGTCAAAACTGGTATCGGTGCTGCATACTTAGAACCAGAAGAAGCCGAAGAAACTATGCAAATTCGAGGAAGGGATCTAGTTACAGGTCTTCCAAATACAGTTACAGTCTCTGCAAGAGAGATCCAAGAAGCACTTCGAGAGTCTGTTCAGAATATTATCGATTCAGTCCGCATGACATTAGAAAGCACACCAGCTGAGCTTTCTGCTGATATTATGGAACGCGGAATTATGCTTGCAGGTGGGAGTTCTCAGCTTCGTGGCTTAGACAAGCTGCTTTCAAAAGAGACTGGCATGCCGGTTTTAAAACCTGAGGAGCCACTTAATTGTGTGGTCTACGGTACAGGAAAGGCTTTAGAACACTTTAATATTTTAGAGCGCGTCGCATATTAATTCAGGTTGATTCTATTATAAAGGGGGGAGAGCGGCATAGCTGGCCGCAATTATGAATGTCAAAAAAGTTACAGCTTCTGCTCTCCGTAATTATTGGAATTGTTGTTTTAATTTTGGTTTTCAGCACTACTGTTCCAAGAGAAAAGCTTACTGCTGTTGAAAAGATTTGGAGAGATGTAATTTTCCCGTTTCAAAAGGCCTTTTCAACAGTAGGCACTGCACTTACAAATTCTTGGGAGTATCTAACCTCTCTTAAAAGTGCTGCAAGCGAGGTTATAAGGCTTGAAGAAGAACTTAAAAAGGTGCAACTTGAGATAGAAAAGTTAACTGAAGTACGATTAGAAAATGAACGATTAAAAGACTTAGTGGGCTTTAAGAATGATTCAGATGCGACCCTTGTTCCAGCTAAAGTTATTGGCAGAGACCCAAGAGCTTGGCTAAATACTATTATTATCGATAAAGGCGATAAGAACGGCGTGACAGAAGGTACGCCTATAGTTACCTATTCTGGCGTTGTAGGACATGTCACCTTTACTAGTGCCTTTACCTCTCAGGTAACTCTTTTGGTAGATCCAAAAACTGCACTTGGGGGCATTATTCAAAGGACGAGAGACTTTGTCATTGTAGACAAAGCAAACAGTAACGGTCTACTGAAAGTAACTCCTCTTTACCAAAAAGAAGAAGGAGACTCTTCAATTACGTCCTCAATTATCGATTTTCAAGAAGGAGATCTGGTGATAACCTCAGGTTTTGGAGGTGTATATCCAAAGGGTCTTAATATCGGTGTTATAACTAACGTTATAAGAGGACCTGAAGGTATTACTGGAACGTTAAGACCATCTGTTGATTTTTCACGTCTTGAAGAGGTGTTTATCCTCTTTACCCCTCTTGTGACAGAGGAGGCTTCCCTGTGATGAAAAAATGGCATTACTTGGTACTTACCTTGATTTTAAGTATTTTGGAGATTTCATTTTTTCCTGTTATTAGTAGCAACATACCAGCTCTTGGTCTACTTCTAGCGGTTTTAGCAGCACTTAATATTAGCCCAAACTTCGGTATGATTACAGGGATTTTGGCTGGAGCAATAATCGACATCTCCCTCGGATTTGGACTAACACAGATGGCACTAACTTATGGATTAATCGCTGTAGGGATAGGCTTTTTAGCTAACCACATTATTGATTTGGGATTATTTACTTATCTTATTGCAACATTTGTGGCCACTTTAGTGTCTATTTTTTCGGCAACGTTTTTTTCGCTAGCATTTAGCTATGATGGCTGGCAGCTAGCTCTTGATTTAGAAATTATTGGGCTGAAGATATTAGTTAATCTAGTCTCAGCTATTATTATCTATATTTTGTTGAGAAAGAAACTATCGCCTGAGATGTAGAGGAGAAGAGCGATGCGTGATTTTGAACTGCGAGATGTAACAGTTGATTCCCAAAGAGGAAGAATTCTTATTGGGATCTTTGCGGCTATTTTTCTGCTACTTTTGCTTCGCCTTTGGCATCTGCAGATTATTCAAGGAGAGGAGTTTAGCGAGGTAGCAATTAACCAAAGGACAAGGGTTATTTCGCTTTTTGCTCCTAGAGGAATCATCTATGATCGAGATAATGTGCCACTTGTAACAAACCGTATGGCTTTTACAGTGAGTGTGCTTCCAGATGTGGCTGGACAGGTACGGAATTCTCCAGAGAAGATAGCACTTTTGGCTGAAATATTAGATGTGGCAGAAGGTTACGTTTTAAACATGCTTTCGCCATTAAGAAGAGATCGTCTTGGATACGAGCCCTATAGAATCGTTGATGATGTTGGAGCCGAAAAAGCGATGTATATCTATGAGCAAAGCTGGAGGCTTCCTGGTGTCATCGTGGAGAAGGTTCCAGTAAGACACTATGTCTATGATAGCTTTGCCGCTCATGTTCTCGGTCATGTCGGTATGATTAGTGCAAGCGAATTAAGAGACTGGTCGGAGTATGGTTATGGTTCTAACCATAGAGTGGGTAAATACGGTATTGAACGGTTTTACGAATTTGATCTAAAGGGCATAGACGGTGCCTATGAGATAGAGATTGATGCCAGACAGATGCCTGTACGAGAAGTTGGCCGGCAGGAGCCAATTAGAGGCAATGATATCATTTTAACTTTAGACTATAGGTTGCAAGCAATAACTGAGGATGTAGTTGAGAATAAAGCGTTTGAAATGGAAAATACAGAAACTCCCATTAACGGAGTAGCTGTAGTTATCTTGAGGCCTGAAAGTGGCGAAGTTTTAAGTCTCTTTAGCTATCCTGATTTTAATGCTAATACGTATAATTTAGACTTCCCGCAAATTGAAAAGGACACTCGATCACCACTTTTAAACCGAGTAACACGTGGTACTTATCCTCCTGGCTCTGCTTTTAAACCTATTATTATGGCAAGTTCTCTTCGTGAAGGTATTGTTGATAGGTCGACAACTTGGTTTGATGCTCCATACCCTTATGGCAGAGGGGGATGGGAGATGGAGTATGGTAAACGTTGTATCTATGGGCCCCATGGCACTGTTGATCTTCTGACTGGACTAAAGGTCTCTTGTAATATTCCCTTTTATGAGATGAGCAAAGAGCTTGGTATAGATAAACTATCTGAGTATGCGAAGAGTTTTGGTTTTAGTAAAAAAACTGGAATTGATCTCTACCCTGATGAAGTTTCTGGTCTGATTCCAGATAGGCAATGGAAGAGAAGTAATTATGCTAAGGCTGAGGATAAGATCTGGTATCCAATTGAAACTTTGGACGTAGCAATTGGGCAGGGAGCTACCAAAGTAACTCCCTTACAGATGGCTCAGTTTTATGCAGCAATAGCAAATGGTGGTTCAGTTTATCAGCCTTATATGGTAAAAACTATTTTAGATACCTCGGGAGAGGTTGTAAGGGAATTTGAACCAGTTGTAACCTCGAGCCTAGGACTTAAAAGCCTAGATCTTCAGATTATAAAAGACGGTATGGAGCTGGTTACTAAAACTGGCGGTACTGCTGGGAGAGCATTTGCTGATTTCCCCATCAAGGTAGCCGGGAAAACTGGTAGTGCTGAGGTTCCAGGTAGAGAAAGCCATGCCTGGTTTGTAGGCTATTTGCCTGCAGAAGATCCTAAGTATGCGATTTGCGTCTTAGTGGAAAACGGGGGATCGGGAGGAGCTATGGCAGCTCCAATCGCAAGAGGAATCTTCGAAAGGTATTTGCTTTTTGAGGAACAAACAGATGGGACAGAAATAGAAAATAACGAAAATTAGCCGTGAAGCTTTAGCCTTAGGTTACATTTACTTCGCGGCTTTTATTTATTTATTAGTTTGATTCTAAGTCTTGAAGTGTTATCTTGGAATTTAAAGTGGCTGCAAGAATTTGGGTATTAAATAAGGATGCTGCTTATATTAAAGAAAATCAGGCATAAACTGCTCTTTTGGCACATCTTGGCAGGAGAAACAGAAGGTTTCGAGAATTTGTCATTAGATAAGGTAATTTAAGAAAGAGTGATAGAATGCCAGATAACCAGCTTCGAATTAAAGGAAGTAAAAATGGTATTATTATTCAATTCGAAGAGGGAGATTTAGGGCAAGCTATACAGCTTCTTGAAGACAAGCTTAAAGAAAACCCCAGCTTCTTTGTTGGCAGTCAAGCCGTTTTGGTAATTCCTGAGGAGTCAGTCCTTGACGCACAAATCCTTGTAAAAATTCATGAGGTTTTGTGTGCAGCTAGTATAAGCTTAAGTGAAATTAGACGTGAGGGCTCAGCCTCAGTAGTTGAGGTTATACAACCACCTGCACCACAAAAGTCTCCTAGCAAAGAAGATAATCAAAAACTTTATTGGATTGAACGTCGCCTGCGTTCCGGCGAGAAATTATCTGTAGATGGGGATTTAGTCCTTATTGGTGATGTCAATCCTGGTGCTGAAATATCAGCCATTGGCAATATTTTAGTTTGGGGATGTCTTCAGGGTGTAGCTCATGCTGGCCAAAGTGGAAACGAGAATGCCAGGATTATGGCACTTCGACTAAAAGCTACTCAGCTACGCATTGCCGGATTTATCTCCCGATCGCCTGATGATTCCTTAGATCCACATGATCCAGAAGTGGCAAGGGTTGGATCTAATGGTATTGTGATCGAAACTTGGGAAAAAGTGGGTAAAGAAGATCCACTTCCGTTTTGGCGTCGTTTGTTACATGGTAGGGAGGATTGATTATGAGCGGAAAAGCAGTGGTAATTACATCAGGAAAAGGTGGTGTAGGAAAAACCACCACCACAGCAAATTTAGGAGCTGCTTTAGCACTTCAGGGTTGTAGTGTAGTCCTATTGGATGCTGATATTGGTCTTAGAAACCTTGATGTGGTTATGGGTCTTGAAAATCGCATTGTCTACGATCTGATCAATGTAATTGACGGAACAGTTGAATTTCGCAAAGCTTTAATCAAGGACAAGCGTGTTGATGGTTTATATCTTCTTCCTGCTGCCCAAACTAAAGATAAGGATGCAGTTAGTCCCGAGCAGATGAAAAAGCTTATTGAAGATATTAAGACTGAGTTCGATTATGTTTTAATCGATTGCCCTGCAGGCATTGAACAAGGATTTCTAAATGCAATTATTGGGGCGGATGAAGCTGTGGTTGTAGTAACGCCGGAGGTTTCGTCTGTTAGAGATGCAGATAGGGTAGTTGGTCTTTTAGATAAAAAAGGTGAAATACCTATGGATAATATCTCAATGTTAGTAAACCGTATTCGCATGGATATGGTAAGAAAAAAAGAGATGCTCGACGTTTCTGATATTGAAGAATTGTTGCAGATTAGAGTTTTGGGGGTTATCCCCGATGACGAATCGGTAATCGTATCAACGAATAAAGGTGAACCTGTTGTACTTAATGGGAAAAATCATTTAGCCCAAGCATACCGAGATGCAGCTGGTAGGATGTTAGGACAAGATATTCCTTTTAATGAAAGAAACCATAGCTTTGTCGGTACTGTGTTACGGTTTTTTGGGCTAGCAGAATAGGGAGCTGGTGAGATGTTTGATTTTCGTAAAATATTTGGCCTAGATATAGGAAGTAAAAAAGCTGCCAAAGAGAGACTACGTCTTGTTTTGATTCATGATCGGACCACCATATCCCAAGAGAAACTCGAGAATATGAAAAGAGATTTAATCGAAGTGATTTCACGTTATATAGATATTGACGTATCAGATTTGGAGTTTCGCATGGAGGCTCAAGACGAAAAAGTTGCATTGGTGGCAAATATTCCCATAACGGAGAATAACGAGGTAATTAAGGGGGCTTAAAAGAAGCCCTCTTTTGTAACAGGGGTGAGAGAATGCTAACTGACCGTTATATACATAACATGAATTGGAAAGTACTTTTGGCTACAGTGCTTCTGATAGCTGTTGGATTACTATTTGTTTATAGTGCTACTTGCGCTTCGGCTATAGATGGTCTTGGCTCAGAGTTTAAAAGGCAGTTAGTGTTTGTTGCTGTAGGTCTTGTAGTACTTGTTGTAGTAGCCTTAATGGATTATCGTGACGTTGGTAGGTTTGCTTGGCTAATTTATGCTTTAGCCATCGGACTTCTGCTTGTAGTGTCTATTTTTGGTGGGGAAGCTAAAGGCGCTCAAAGATGGATCTATATTGGTGGTTTTTCAGTACAGCCTTCTGAAATAGCCAAGCTTGCAGTTATTATAGCGCTTGCAAAGTTTTTTTCAGAGAGAAAGCCTCCATTTAACTGGAAGGAGATAGTACAGGCGATATTGATCGTCGCTATTCCCACAGTTCTTGTTATGAAACAACCAGATATTGGCACAGGTATTGTGTTTGTAATAGTATCTTACGGTCTTTTTTTTCTTGCTGGATTTAAAATCAAGCACCTTGTTTTAAGTGTCGTCTTAGCAGCAGCTTCGTCGCCACCGGTTTATTTGTTTCTACTTAAGGACTATCAAAAAAACCGGATAAAGGTTTTTTTAGATCCTAACTTTGATGTCTATGGGGCAGGATATAACGTAAGGCAATCTAAGATTGCGGTTGGATCAGGTAGACTCTGGGGTAAGGGCTTATTTAACAGTACCCAAAGCCAGCTAAATTGGTTGCCGGAGCATCATACCGACTATATATTTGCAGTTATTGCAGAAGAAATTGGCTTTATTGGTTGTATGGGTGTGTTGGCATTATACTTTTTTCTTATTTACCAAGGAATTAAAATTACTCTAAACGCAGTAGATCGTTTTGGAGCCTTACTTGCAGGAGGAATAACGTTGTTTATTTTTTCCCATGTGATTATTAATATCGGGGGAGCAATAGGTCTTATGCCATCTACAGGTCTACCTCTACCTTTTGTTAGTTACGGTGTAAACAATCTCCTTGTTAATATGGTAGCAATCGGTCTTTTGCTTTCCATTAGCATGAGACAGAAAAAAATAAATTTTTATGGTATTAAAGACTAGGTATATTACTTAAAATAATAGGTAATGAAGGTTAACAAAAGACCAATCCTGAGTTATAGTTACTGGAGTGGTCTTTTGGTGTTTGTATTTTCTGTTTTTTAGAAAGGAGCAAAAAGGTGCTAACTTACCAGGATCTCTGTGAGAGATATCTAGATAAAATTGAAAAACCAGGTCGTTATATCGGCGCAGAACTAAATTCTGTCCATAAGGAAAATGACCTTGAAAAATTGTCCGCACGCGTTTGCCTCGCTTTTCCCGATGTGTATGAGGTGGGTATGAGCCATTTTGGGCTAAAAATTCTCTACCATATCGCTAACAAAAAACCAGAGTATTGGGCAGAGCGCGTATTTGCTCCGTGGCCTGATATGGAAAAGGTAATGAAAGAAGAACAAGTTCCCCTTTTGACACTAGAGAGTTCAACCCCTCTAAAAGCAATGGATCTTATCGGGTTTACTTTGCAGTATGAGCTCAGCTATACCAATATTTTGCACATGCTGCGTCTCGCTGATCTAGATGTTTGGAGAAAAAACCGCAAAGATTCAGACCCTTTGGTGATAGCAGGCGGGCCCTGTGCATTTAATCCAGAGCCTCTAGCAGATTTTTTTGATGCATTTGTAATCGGTGATGGAGAAGAGGTCTTTGCTGAGATTCTTGACATATTAAAAAAAGAAAAATCTAAAGCTAAAAGACTAGAACTTTTTTCTAAATTACCTGGAGTATATCTCCCCGATCAATATACTGTTTTATATAACGAAGATGATACAATTAAAGCTATCTCTCCTCAAAAGAGAGTCAAAAAAGCTGTGGTCAAGGATCTTGACCTTGCTGACTATCCCACAGATCCAGTTGTACCCTATATTCAAACTGTCCACGACAGAGTGAATGTGGAGGTTTTTAGAGGTTGTTTAAGAGGTTGTAGGTTTTGCCAAGCGGGTATGATCTATCGACCTACAAGAGAAAGATCGACAGAAAAGGTAAAGAAACTAATCTTTTCGACTTTAGCAACTACTGGTTACGAGGAAGTTTCACTAACAAGCTTATCTACAGCCGACTATTCAGAACTTAAGTGCCTTGTACCGGATCTAATGGATATATTCGAACCAGAGCGTATTTCTCTATCTTTGCCATCACTGCGTATAGATAGTTTTTCAGTAGATCTCGCTAAAGAGATCGAGAAAGTTAAAAAGACAGGTTTAACCTTTGCTCCAGAAGCAGGTAGCCAGAGACTAAGAGATCTGATCAATAAAAACGTAACTGAAAAGGATCTATTAGATACTGCAGAAGCAGCTTTTGCGAATGGTTGGACTCATATTAAACTTTATTTTATGATTGGTCTTCCCACAGAGACTGATGAGGATATCTTAGCTATTGCAGCTTTAGGTAAAAAGGTCCGTGAGATCGGCAGACGTTACACTAAAAAAGGAATGGTTACTGTATCTACGTCGTCTTTTGTGCCAAAGAGCCATACTCCGTTTCAATGGTTTGACCAAGAAACAAGGGATGAACTTAGAAGAAAGCAATTTCTCTTAAAAGATAATTTAAGAGGTCCGGGGCTCCAATTTAACTGGAGCGATCCTGAAGCATCGTATCTTGAGGCAGTTTTTGCTAGAGGAGATCGTAGGCTCTCGGCTGTTATTGCCTATGCAGAAGAGCGTGGTGCATTCTTTGATAGTTGGCATGAGTTTTTCAAACCAGAGATATGGGAAGAGGGCTTTAAAGTTTTTGATATCGATCCAGATTTTTATGCTACAAGAGCCAAAGCTAAAGAGGAGGTTTTACCATGGGATCTAATCGATTCTGGGGTAAATAAACATTTTCTTTGGAGCGAGTGGCAAAAGGCTCTACAAGGCGAGATTACGCAAGATTGTAGGGATGTAGGTTGTACAGGTTGCGGAGTCTGCCGTGATTTGGATGTGGATATTGTTTTGCGAGGTGAGATTAACAAATGATTACCTGCGTAAAATTTGGCAAGGACAGTAGTGCAGCTTTTGTTTCGCACTTAGATTTAATTAGGGTTTTCGAAAGAGCGATGCGAAGAGCCAGCCTACCATTAAGTTTTACTCAAGGCTTTTCTCCTAGGCCAAAAATGGTTTTTGCGCATGCTCTAGGCGTTGGTATTACCAGTTCAGGAGAGTATCTTGATGTAACATTGGAAAAGGAACTTCCCTCGGAAGTGATCTTTCAGCGTCTAAAGGAAGCATTGCCTGAGCATTTCCCCCTCTACGACGTTGTTAATCTACCAGATAGTGTTACTCCTGCCATGGCTGCGATTACCCATGCCAGTTATGTTTTCCAGAACCAGGAAGAAGAACGATTACTTGAGATTAATTTTTTGGATAGTCTAATTTATACTAGAACGAAAAAAGGTAAAGTAGTAGCAGAGGATCTTAAGCCTCATATCAGCTTAATCGAAAAAACTGCATCTGGCGTAAGAATTATAGCTAGAGCAGGAAGTCAAAAGAACGTGAGGCCTAGTGCTATTTTAAGTGCTCTTGAGATAAGTGCACAGACTAGAATCCACCGAGAGGATATTTATATTGAAAAAGAAGGTTGCTTTATAACGCCCTTAATGCGCTCTTGATGGGAGATGACTCCAAATGAGCAAGAAAATTTTAATAAATGTCGGCTATAAAGAAAAAAGAGTAGCTGTAACAGAGAATTCCAGGCTAGTTGAGCTATATGTTGAGAGGACCTTAGATAAGGATGCTGCCTTTGGTAGTATTTATAAAGGTAAAGTTAGCAATGTTTTGCCAGGAATGGATGCAGCATTTATCAATATTGGTAATGAAAAAAACGCGTTTATTCATGCTGGAGATATTGATCACGAAAAAGGCGGCCCTAAAAAGATTCAAAAGCTCATTCATCCAGGCCAAGAAATTTTGGTTCAAATAAAAAAAGAAGCTATGGGCTCAAAAGGTGCTAAAGTAACTTCATCTCTTACTATCCCAGGGCGTTATCTGGTTCTGATGCCAGGAGAAAATAGTATTGGTATCTCTAGAAGGATTGAAGATGATGATGAGAGAGACAGGCTAAAGACTATTGCGGAAGAAATAAAACCAGATAATGTGGGTTTAATAATTAGAACTGCTGCAGATGGGGCAGACTCTAATAAGCTTAAACAGGATTTAGATTGGCTTCTAGAAATCTGGCGTGAGATTGAAAAGAAGGCTTACAAATCGAAAGCTCCTGCTTTGCTTTTTTCTGATGACGATATGACCTTTAGAGTTGTTAGAAATCTTCTAGGTAGTGATATTGAAGAGATAATTGTGGACTCCGATCAAGAGGCAGTAAAACTGAGAGAAGGCCTAATTGATAAAGATGGAAAGTTAAAGATCAATATCAGCCTTTACTCTGGTAAGGAACCAATGTTTTTGTACTATGGGATTGAAAACGAAATAGACAAAGCGCTAAGACACAAAATCTGGCTCGACTGCGGTGGGTTTTTAATTTTCGACCAGACTGAGGCCTTAGCCATTATTGATGTCAATACGGGTAAATTTACCGGCAAGGATTCCCTAAAAAACACAGTTCTTACAACCAATCTAGAGGCTGCTGAAGAGATAGCAAGGCAACTTCGCCTCCGTAATATAGGCGGCATAATCATCATTGATTTTATTGATATGGAAAACCCTGCTGATAAAGAAAAAGTGCGTCAAAGATTGGAAGAGTGTCTAAAAAAAGATCGAACTCGTACGAATATATTAGGCTTTACTGCCCTGGGTCTTTTGGAGATGACCAGACAAAAAACCAGCCATGACCTAAGCACGACTCTGCAAAAAAGGTGCCCAGAGTGTAGTGGAACTGGTAGGATATTAGATGAAGAGACTATTTCACTTAGTCTCGTCAGAGATCTAAAAAACAGTGTATTACACAGCAGTAGCGTAGAGTTTATAATAAAAGCACACCCGAAAGTAATTGCTAAGATAAAAGAGCTTGTGGACGACTTAGAGGAACTACAAGATAGGTTAAAGGTAAAACTTAGATTTGAACCTACAGGTGAAAGTAGGTTATCTGAATATCAGATTTTTCCGGTTTAGGATAGAAACTTAGGTAGAGCATGAAGAAATGCAAATTAGGGTTATTTACAACCTGGTTTTTAGATGATATACTAACAGAAGTGAGTAGCAACCTGTTGCTCAAAACCGCTCAGGTAGGGCTTTAAGACGCAATTTGTTGCGCGCCTTGATTTGGCGAGTCTAAGAGAATGGAGGTGGACAGGTTGAAGTATGCAGTCATACAAACAGGTGGGAAGCAATATACAGTAACTGAAGGAGATTCTATCAGAGTTGAAAAACTCGATGCAGAACCTGGTGCTGTAGTGGATTTAGATCAAGTGCTTCTTATCGGTGGAGATGAAACTAAGGTAGGTACTCCTTTAGTTGAAGGAGCAAAAGTTACCGCTGAGGTAGTCAAAACTGGCAAAGGCAAAAAGATTATTGTCTTTAAGTATAAAGCCAAGAAAAACTACCGGAAAAAGCAAGGTCATCGTCAACCTTATACAGAATTGAAGATCACATCAATTGTAGGCTAATGACTAAGATTTTAGTAGTCAGAGACGAGACAATAAAGCAGATTGAGATCACAGGCCATGCTGGCTTTGCCCAAAAAGGTGAAGACATTGTATGTGCTGGTATATCGAGCTTGTCTTTTGCAGCAGGTATGGCTCTAGAGAGATACAAAATACCTGCAGAGATTAAACAAGATGTAAAACAAACAGCTTTTGCTATAATCCCGAAATGGTCTGAAATGACTGAAGAGCAAACCCTAAGAACAGAAACAATTCTTCAATCCTTAGTGTGGGCTTTAGAGGATTTAGCAGATAGCTATCAGAAATATGTGAAATTAGACACAGTGAGGAGGTGTTAGGTATGCTCCGTATTAATCTTCAATTTTTTGCATCCAAAAAAGGTGTTGGTAGCTCCAAGAACGGTCGTGATTCCCAATCTAAACGCTTGGGTGTTAAGAAGTTCGGTGGCGAGCAAGTAACAGCTGGGAGCATCCTTATTAGACAGAGAGGAACTAAGTTCTACCCAGGCGTGAATGTAGGACTTGGTAGAGATCATACAATCTATTCACTCATTGATGGCTATGTGACCTTTGAACCAAAGGGCAAGGATGGTAAAAAGGTTAGTGTATATGCATTAGCCGAGTAAGGTAAGCTGCACTTGATAATTAAGCCCTTCGGGATATCCCGGAGGGCTTTTTTGAAAAGGGGATGGGGCCGATGCAGAACGAGGTTATGAATGTTATTATGACAGCAGGTGAACTGCTGCTAACCTCTGGAGCGGAAGTTTACAGAGCCGAAGAGACCATGGAAAGAATGGGTAAGTCTTTAGGATACTCAGTAGAAGCTTATGTTACTCCGACTGGTATTATGGTAACTGTTGCAAAAGATGGTTACTTTCTAACTCGAATTCGCAGAATTCGTTCCCGTAACCAAGACCTAGGCAGAATTGCTGGTGTCAATCAAATTTCAAGGGAACTTGCTATGGGCTCTTTAACCTTAGAGCAGACTAAGTTAAGACTACAAGAACTACGTGGACCAATTTACAATACTTTTATCAGATATTTTGCAGTAATGGTTGCTTCTGCCTGTCTTACCTTTATGTTAGGAGGTAGGCAATATGAACTAATAATTGCAGCTGGCGCAGGTCTGATAGCTTATTTAGTAGACTTACTTTTGTCGAGATTTAATGCAAATCCCTACTTACGAAGTTTTGCAGCTGCTTTCTTGGTAGCAAACGGTGTGTACACAGTAAGGAGTTTTGTTCCAAATATCAGTATGCCTCTTGTTACTGTAGGAGGTTTAATGATTTTAGTACCTGGAGTAGCCATGGCGTCGGCAGTCCGAGATCTAGTTCAAGGGGAACTACTTTCAGGAACAAGTAGGGTTGTTGAGGCGGTAGCTATAGCAGCAGCACTAGCAGCAGGCTCAGCTGTTGCTGTTGGACTTTGGAGGTTATAGGAATGAACGGACATGATCTGATTCTCCAATTTTTAGCATCAGCCATTGCCTCTGGTGGTTTTGCAGTAATTTTTAAAATTCCCCCACCTTCTTTGCTGGTCGCAGCTCTAACTGGTGCAGCAGGGTGGATGGCTTATTTGTTAGTTTTACCAAATTCTGGTACAATTATGGCTACATTTATCGCCTCAGCAATGGTTTCCTTTGTGGCAGAGGTGTCTTCAAGGCGACTTAAAACTCCGGCTACTACAATAGCTGTTCCGGGTATAATACCTTTAGTACCTGGGATGAGAGTCTATCGTAGTATGGAATATTTTTTAAATGGCGATAATCTTAACGGTATCGATGAAGCAGCTATTACGTTGCTTATTTCAGGAGCTATTGCTTTTGGTCTAGCAATAGTAAGCTCAGCCTATCGCCTAAGAAAAAAACACTGATTATCAATCTGGAAGATCAGAGAGACCTTCTCTTTGATGGGCAGAGTTAAAGGGGGAGAAAGAATTATTGCATCCTACCTAAGCTATTACTTAGGTCTTCCTGCAATTAATTCTACTAATTTTGTTTGTAGATCATGTTTTTATTCAAGTAAGTGGCGGAGATGGAGGCAATGGTATTGTAACATTTCGCCGCGAGAAATATGAGCCGCTTGGTGGACCTGATGGTGGAGACGGAGGAAATGGTGGCTCGGTAATATTTGAGGTTGATGAAGGCCTTAACACACTCTTGGATTTTAAATATAGAAAGCTTTATAAGGCAGAAAAAGGCGCTAACGGTTTGGGCTCAAACCAGATGGGTAAAGACGGAAAGGACTTAATCGTAAGGGTTCCACTGGGAACTATAGTCAAAGAACGAGATAGCGGTAAGATAATTGGCGATCTTGTAAAACACAAGGAAAGACTAGTTGTCGCGCAAGGAGGAAGAGGGGGCAGAGGCAATGCTCGCTTTGCAAATCCGCAAAGAAAAGGACCCCGTTTTAGCGAAGCTGGTGAAAAAGGTGAAGACAAGGAGCTGGAATTAGAGTTAAAGCTCTTAGCTGATGTAGGGCTTGTGGGGTTTCCCAATGTAGGTAAGTCTACGCTGATCGCTAGTGTCTCTAAAGCGAAACCAAAAATAGCCAACTATCACTTCACAACCCTAGTGCCGAACTTAGGGGTTGTCAAAGTAGGGAAGTTTCAGTCTTTTGTCATGGCTGACATTCCAGGACTGATCGAAGGAGCAGCTGAAGGTGTTGGTCTTGGGCATGCCTTTTTAAGACACGTTGAAAGAACAAGACTTATTGTTCATCTAGTGGATGCTTCTGGTAGTGAAGGCAGAGATCCAGTAGATGATGTTAGGATAATTAGAGACGAACTTAAAAAGTTTAATCCAGCAATCTCCAAGCGTCCGGAGATTCTTGTTGCAACAAAAATCGATTTAGGCTACCAAGATAACTTGAAGCGGCTAGAAGCGAAATATGGCAAAGTCTATCCGATATCAGCAGTTACCCATGAAGGTGTAGATCAACTCCTAGAGGCTATCATTGAAAACTTAGCTAAACTTCCGAAGAAGGAAGTAGAGTTTGAAAGAGTAGAGATTGAACTTATAGAAAGCGAAAGCAAAGACGACTATAACATTGAAAAGACAGAGGAAGGTTATGTTCTCTCTGGCAAAGGCCTTGAGTGGATTAGTCGCTTTGATATTAGAAACTATGAAGCATTGCAGTATATAGAAACAAGACTAGAGCATCTTGGAGTAATGGATGCTCTAAGAGATATGGGGATCGAAGATGGAGACATCATTTTTGTCGGTGAGCTAGAGTTAGAATTTCTGTCATGATTGGGGGCATTGCTATGAGATGCGAGTATCTTCCGTGAAGTAAAACGTATAGTAATCAAAGTAGGAACAAGTAGTCTAACCTATGAAAATGGCAATCTAAACCTTGGCGCCTGTGAAATTCTAGTTAGGGCGATTAGTGATTTAAGTAATTCAGGTCTTCAAGTAGCTTTGGTATCTTCTGGGGCTATTGCTGCCGGAATGAATAGACTTGGGTGGGATAAAAGACCAAAGGCGATCCCTCTAAAACAAGCGGCAGCTGCGACTGGTCAGCCACTTTTGATGCATCTATATGAAAAACTCTTTTCTGAATATGGAAAAACAGTTGCTCAGATTCTCCTTACTCGAGAAGATTTAGCCATTCGTAATCGTTATGTTAATGCACAGAATACTTTTGAGACTTTGTTGAATGAAAACGTTATTCCCATAGTGAATGAGAACGATACAGTCGTTGTGGATGAACTGAAATTTGGTGATAATGATACTTTATCTGCTCAAGTTGCGGCGCTTTGCGAAGCTGATCTTTTGGTGATTTTTTCAGACGTAGAAGGGTTATACACTGCAGATCCAAGAGTAGATAAAGAAGCAGAACTTATCTTGGAAGTGCCATTACTTACTGATGAACATTGGGAAAAAGCTAGAGGTGCTGGTTCTAGAAGAGGTACAGGTGGCATGTACACCAAGCTCCTAGCTGCAGATATTGCTGCAAAAAGTGGTATAAGTACAATAATAACTCACTCGAAAAACCAACCACGACTAAAGAATATTCTAAAAGGTGATCCTATTGGCACCTTTTTTCAGCCTCACAAACAGACCCTTAGAGGCAAAAGCCGTTGGGTGGCATTTGGAGCAAATTGTAGTGGTACTCTTGTCATTGATAGAGGGGCTGCAGATGCTCTATTGGATCAGGGCAAAAGCCTCTTGTCTAATGGTGTCCTAGAGGTTAAAGGTGATTTTGCCAAAGGTGACGTTGTTGTAGTTGAAGATGAAGATGGCATCATAATAGCTAGAGGACAGTCACGCTTTAGCTCACAAGAACTAGGTAGAATAGCTGGTCTTTGCTCTAGTGAGGCTATAAAGATAATTGGCAAAGAAAGTAATGTAGCTATTCACCGCAACGATCTTGTAGTTTTAAGGAGAGATGATTGATGTCTGAACTATACTTGAAAAGTAAACTGGCTTTCGAATCTGCAAAGAAGTTAGCCATTAAGTCATCTTCAGAAAAATGCGATGCTCTAAAGAGGATGGCAGATGCTTTGCAAAACTCTCATGGAGCTATCTTAAAAGCTAACAAGATAGACATGGAAAACAATCTCGAGCTATCTAAGGCTCTTAAGGACCGCTTGTTACTGACTCCCGAGCGCATAGACAAGATGGCTGAGGGCCTAAGGGATGTGGCAAGCCTTGAAGACCCAGTTGGCCGTGAAATCTACATGACCAAGAGACCAAATGGTTTAAAAATTCGCAAGGTGCAAGTACCAATCGGGGTAATAGGTATTATTTACGAAGCAAGGCCAAACGTAACAGCTGATGCTGCTGCTTTGTGTTTGATGAGTGGTAACGCCGTTGTTCTTAGAGGAGGGAAAGAGGCTAACAACTCTAATATTGCTATCGCTAGAGTTTTGAGATCTGCACTTGAGGAATCTAATTTGCCGGTAGAGGCTCTACAGGTCATTGAAGATACAGATCGTGGTATTGTAGCTGAGATGGTAAAGCTCAGAGAGTTTTTAGACCTAATCATACCAAGGGGCGGTGCTGGTTTAATTAGGTTTGTAGCAGATAATGCAACAGTTCCTGTTGTTGAAACTGGAGTAGGCAACTGTCACGTTTATATTGATAAAGAAGCAGATTTGTCCATGGCCAAAAACATTATTATCAATGGCAAATGTCAAAGACCGGGAGTCTGTAATGCTATTGAAAAGGTGTTAATCCACGAGAGCATTGCAAATGAGTTTTTACCGATAATTTATAAGGAACTTAAAGAGCGTGGCGTACTAGTCAAAGGCTGCCCATATGCTAGGCAGTTTGTCTCAGAACTCGAAATGGCAGAGACTGTGGACTGGGAAACAGAGTATCTAGATCTTGTAGTAGCAATTAGAGTCATAGAAAGCTTAGATGATGCTTTAATGCATATTGATAGATATTCTAGTAAGCATTCAGAGGCTATTGTAACCAGCAACTACTTTACCGCCAAACGCTTTCAAGAGGAAGTGGATGCAGCGGCTGTCTATGTCAACGCCTCTACACGCTTTACAGACGGTAGTGAATTTGGTTTAGGAGCTGAAATAGGGATTTCAACGCAGAAGATGCATGCGAGAGGCCCAATGGGCATCAATGAACTTACCACAGTCAAGTACGTCATTGAGGGAGAAGGCCAAGTGCGATGCGAATAGGTATTCTTGGAGGAACATTCGACCCTATTCACTGGGGACATCTGTTTATGGCTGAGATTGCGCTGGAAACTCTAAAACTTGACGAAGTCTATTTTGCACCAGCAAAAGTACCTCCACATAAAAAAGTTGCTACTGCTAGTCCACTTGATAGACTTACTCTTGTCGAACTTTCAATAAGGGAAAATCCAAACTTCAAAATTGGGCTATGGGATTACAATCATAGCAGTTATGCCTATACCTATGAATCGATTAAAGAAGTACGCCGCTTGTTTCCTCAAGCTGAGCTATATTTTCTAGTTGGTGCAGATTCGATCCGGGATTTTCACACATGGAAGAACCCTGAGGAGATTGTAAAATACTGCAAGGTTGTTGGGTTAAAAAGACCTGGAGTAGAGTATGTCGAGAGCGAATTTATTAAAACTCATGCAGATAAGTTTATCCTCATAGATTGTCCTCCAATTGGGATATCATCGAGTGATATTAGGAGAAGAATAAAAGAGGGCAAAAGCGTGCGTTACTATCTTCACCCTGAGGCCTATAAGTATATCAAAACAAAAAAACTCTATACTTTTTAGGAATAAGCACTCAAAGGAGTGCTTATTTTAATTAGTAAGAAGAGTTTTTGGGGTGAGAATAGTGAATGGAGCGGTAGCACCGTTT
>JAQVYS010000001.1 GCA_028708605.1 Bacillota bacterium | reverse complement strand
TTTAGTGTAGTATCAATGTCTTCTTCAGTTACATCTAAGTGTGTAACAAAGCGGATGACATCAGGGGTAGATAGTCCTGCAAGGACGCCTTTTTTCTTAAGCTTTAAAAGTAGACTTTCACAATCTGTATAGGGAAGCATTACCATATTAGTCTGGACATTTAAGGGATTAACGTCTAAACCTAGATCCTGCAGACCTGTAGCTAGTTTTTTGGCAAGCTTATGGTCTAGAGCAAGTCTATCGACATTGTTCTTTAATGCATATAAACCGGCAGATGCGATGATACCAGCTTGACGCATGGCCCCACCTAATCGTTTCCGCCAGAAACGTGCTTTCTCAATAACTTCTTCTGGTCCAACTAAGATTGATCCTACAGGAGCACCTAAACCTTTAGAAAGACAAAACTGCACCGTGTCTACATATTTTGCATAGTCTTTGACTAAAACACCTGAAGCAATTGAAGCATTGAAGATTCTTGCGCCATCCATATGGACTTTTAGGTCGTGGTTATCTGCCACGTCTTTTACTTCCTTTAGCTGATTAAGGCTCCAGCAAGTACCTCCAGCTCTGTTGTGTGTGTTTTCTACACAAACTAAGGCTGTTTGTGGGAAATGGACATTTCCCTTTGCCCGAATTCTTGCTTCAATGTCTTCGCCTTCCATAATTCCCTTATGACCAGGCACAGGATGAAGTTGTACTCCACCAATAGCACTAGCTGCGCCGCTTTCATACCAGAAGATATGGGCATCTTTTTCAACAAGAACCTCACTTCCAGGTTCTGTTTGAGCTAAAATGGCAATAGTGTTGCCTTGGGTGCCACTTGTTAGAAATAGTGCAGCTTCTTTGTCAAATAGTTTGGCAGCATAAGCTTCTAAGGCATTTACTGAAGGATCTTCTCCATAAATATCGTCGCCAACTTCACTGTTTAGAATCACATGGCGCATCGCGGAAGTTGGTTTTGTTACAGTATCACTTCTAAGATCAATCATACTAACATCTCCTAGAAAGTATTATTTTAACTTAAGGTCACAAATAACCGGATTATGGTCAGATATACCTTCGTCATCCACGATAACCTGTGCACCTAAAACCTCAAAGTGAGGGCTAAGAAGGATATGATCAATAGCGCTAGTTGCTCGTTTTCCGTTGGGGTAGCTTAAAGCAGGTTCTATCTCTTCTAAACCGTTTCTAAGGAAAGTAAGGGGCTTTAGTGGCTCTGAATAGTAATCATTATTAAAATCGCCTAAACTGATTACTGGTAAATCGCTATTGTCTTTAATAATCTCTGCAAGCTGTGCAGATTGTTTTGCTTGGAGATCATCTACAGTTGAAAAATGTAGTGAAAAGAACCTAATACCGCTTATAACTGATTGCAGACAGGCACGAGGCTCCCTTACCCAAGACTCTTCTCCAGGAAGTCTGTGTTCTCTGTTTGCCAGGACATGTACCTTTTCTACTGCTACAGGAAACTTGGAAAAAATACTATGACCGTATTGAGCATTTTCTCCTTCAGAGATAGGGCCTTTATATGAGCATGCATATCCTCCATGCATGTCTAATAGATCACCAAGGATCTTAAATTGGTCTACAAATCCTGTGCGTTTGCGGTATCTGTCGACCTCCTGTATAGCAATTATATCGGGATCATATTTTTTTATAAGCTTTGACACAGCCTCTAAACCTTTACCCCAGCCTACTTGAATGTTATAACTCATAATTCGCATAAATTAATACCTCCATAAATAAGTACAATATATACACTCAGTTTTAGCGATCTATAACTAAAATCCTCTAATCTACACAAGAAAAAAGTCGTCCGGGTTTCGGACGACTTTGGGGGGAAAAGGAGTTGATAATATCTAATTAAGTGCTACTTCGAACCACTAACTCAGGATCAAAGAGCATTGATGAGATTGGCTTTCCTCTAATTGCTTGGAGCAGGTGGTCCATTGCAATCTTTCCTAACTCTTCTTTAGGCTGAGAGACTGTCGTAAGTGGTGGGTCTACCTTTTCTGCTATATCTAGGTTGTCGTAACCTACAATTGCAACATCTTCTGGGATTTTCATTCCTTTTTCTTTGATGTATCTAAGTGCACCCCAGGCAACCATGTCTGTAACTGCAAAAATCGCAGTCGGTGTGTGACTATAAGGTTTAGAAAACAATGACTTGGCTGCTTTATACCCACCTTGCCAGCTATAGCCGGATTCAACTATTATCGAGTCATCAGGCTTAATGCCTTTCTCTTCAAGAGCTTGTTTGTAGCCAGATAGTCTTTGCAAACCATGTCTGTCTAAAGTATTAGGTGCCGATAAGTGCGCAATTTTCGTGTGCCCTTTTTCAAGCAAGTGTTTAGTGGCAAGATAGCCACCCTTATAATGATCTACCAAAAAAGAAGGCGCATCAATACCTTCTAGGCTATTATAGATTTGGATTAGCTTAGTTTCTTCCGCAACTTCTTGGTAGATATCATGGATTATTTGTTGTAGTGGCAACCAAAGTATGCCATCTACTCTTTTTTCTTTTAATATCCTAAGGTACTCAATATCTTTGGCAATATCTCCCATAGTTGTATAAACAAGGATGCTATATCCATAGTCTTCTGCTGTTTTTTGTATTCCCATTAGAGTATTAGCTAAAAAAGAAGAAGCTACATTAGGAACAACATATCCTACTAAATTAGTAGTTTTTCCTTTTAGCCCTCTTGCGATAATACTTGGTCTGTAACCGAGCTCTTTTGATACTTCTAAGACGCGTTTTCTTGTTTGTGCACTTACTTTGTTTCGATAAGTGTTGTTTAAAACACGCGACACAGTACAAACAGATACCCCTGCATGTTTTGCAACATCCTTAATTGTTACAGCCATTTTCTTCGCTCCAAAAAAAATAATCAAGCGGTTTATTAAGTTAGATTATAAGGGTAAACGTTTAATTGGTCAAGGCGCAATTGAAGGGTTTGTAGTTATTCTGTGATAATGTCATGTTGGATCTGTTCTAAAATACCCTTAGATCAATCACAGAGAAGCTAATTTTACACGGATAAAAGTTACAGCTTTTAGCTAAAGATTTCAAAAAGTAATACAGTGGAACTTACTTGTGTAATTAGTTAAAAAGGTTATTGATTACAAGGGTTTTTACCTGTAATATAGAAGTAATGTTTAACTTGTGAAATTTATTGAGGTGATTTTTTTTGAGTAAGGTCAAAGTTGGTTTGGTAGGTGTAGGTTCTGTTGCTCACTGGGGACATATCCCAGCATATCAGGCAGATCCTAGAGTAGAGATCACTGCTATTTGTGACATTAATGAAGAAAGATTAATGGCAACTAAAGAGGAACTCGGAGTTAAAGAGGCTTATTTGGACTTTAATGAAATGATGGCAAAATCAGACTGTGACGTTATTTCAGTAGCAACGTGGAATAATTCTCATAAAGATGCAACTATTGCAGGGCTCAGAGCTGGTAAGGCTGTCCTTGTAGAAAAGCCAATGGCAATGAGTGCTAAAGAAGCCGAAGAAATGAATAAAGTTGCCAAAGAAACTGGTTCACTACTTATGGTTGGTTTCTGTAGCCGTTTTTCAGGTGAAGCAATGGAATTAAAGAAACTAATCGAAAGTGGGCATCTTGGCGATATTTATTATGTAAAAACCGGTTATTTGCGCCGCCGTGGCAACCCTAAAGGTTGGTTTGCTGATAAGGCTCGCTCAGGTGGTGGAGCTCTTATTGATATCGGTGTTCACGCACTTGATAGATCATGGTGGCTTATGGGTAAACCAAAGCCAATTAGCGTAATGGGCTTTTCCTGGAATAAATTTGGCGATTATAAGTCTGTTGGTGATGTTTATTCAGCAGATCTTGTAGACGAAGAGTCTAACTTTGATGTTGATGATCATAGCATTGCTTTGATTAGGTTTGAAGGAGATAAGACTCTATTTGTAGAGTCTAGCTGGGCTCAAAACATTAAAGAAAGTTACGGCTATCAGGAAGTTTATGGAGACAAAGGTGGAGCTAAATTCCATCCTTTAGAACTCTTTACAGACCTTGATAATAATCAAGTAAACGTGCAAATTCCAACTAGAAATGTAACTTTACACACTGCTGAGGTTAAGCACTTCATCGACTGCTACCTTGAAGGCAAAGAAACTATGAACCCTGGTGAAGATGGAGTTACTATCATGAAAATCTTAGATGCCATCTATGAATCAGCTAGAACCCAAAAAGAAGTTTTAATTAAATAAGAACAAAAAATGGCGGGTGGATCTCCACCCGCTAAATTATTGTGCTTTTTTTATAGCGCCAGCTTTTTCTATAGCAGTTGCAACAACTAAAGCAATGGCTCCACCAGTTAAAGCTGTTATGAGCTGAGGTAGCTGCATTGCCTGAGCAACTTTGGCCGGAGCTTCTACAAAAAATTTCACAGATAGAGATAACACAGAGAATTTAAGTACTGCACCAAATACTAGCCCCAATGCGTTAAAGCTTAAGTCTAAAAGCTTGCTTCTTTTTACGCCCTTTGCAAAGAATTTTTGCAAAACATAGGATGTATAATAAAAACCAAGTACATAAACGGCGTTTCCAATTGCAATATATGGAACAAGAGGTGCAAATCCCATAATACCTCTTACAAAAGCAATTATAGGAGTCAGAGAGCCGATTATTACTGCAGCAAGTGGGCCTGCAAATATTGTAGATAGGATCAACATCAAGTTAACGCCAGGGCCGGTAAGAGGTTGAGGGAAACCTCCCAGTTGAATTACTAAAGTTAGAGCAAGAAGCAAAGCGGTACGTGAGATAAATTTAATGTTTAAACGCACAAGAATCACCTTTCTTTGAATACTATTGTTATCTTCTAAAAAGGGCTTAATTAATCATTTATTTCTAAGTTGGAATATATGTATAATAGATTATATCACAAGTATAGTAAACCGAATAACTATAAAAAATCATTTAAGCAGGATGAAAATGATTTTTATAGAAATCGTATAATAAACTGGGTTAATGAATATTTCGAGTAAAAGGAGGCATTTTTAACATGATTAATGCACAATTGGTATTGTCTCCTCTAATTGGTAAGCGGTTGATTGCAAAAGCGGTACTTAAGAGTGAACATTTTAGAAAAGCTATAGAAAAAGGCATTGTTGTTTTATCTTTAGGGACAACAAATGCTCTTATATATGAAGAGATTACTGGGAAAAAGGTTTCTAAAGAGGCATATGCTGCTGGAATAGTAAAGGATACTTTAACTCTATCTGATAAAATAAAACGTCTGCCAGCCCTTGTACTTAATAAGGGAGAAGCGATCGATATTTCTTGGCAAGAAGCTTTGATTAAAATGGGTGAAGATAGCCTTTTTATAAAAGGAGCTAATGCCTATGACGATTTAGGCTTAGTAGGAGTTTTAGTTGGTGGAGAGGCCGGAGGCACTATTGGACAAGCTTTAGGGACTTTGGTGGTTAAAAAAATACCATTAATGGTACCTATAGGATTGGAAAAACGAGTTCCCTCTGTTAGAGAATCTGCAATATTACTCTCAGAGCCTGCAACTAGCACGCAAAACTTAGATGTTGGTATGGTTGTTGTTGCAAATGGTATTATTATTGATGAAATAAAAGCCTTTAAAATACTTTTTGACCTAGATGCTACATTAGTTGCAGCAGGAGGTATTGCAGGTTTTGAAGGTAGTTATGTAATTAACATAAAAGGTACAGAAACTATTGTAAATGAGGCTTTAGACTTAGTAAACTTGCTTAAAGATTAGTTTGTTGATTTATTGAAATAATAAATTTCACCATGATTTTAGGGGGAAAACGTATGGATAAAATCATCGTTCAGGGCGGTTATCCCTTATACGGGGAAGTGAGCATTAATGGCTCTAAAAATGCATCGCTTGCAGTTTTGGTAGGTGCCGCTTTAGGAGATGAACCTTGTCGCATTGATAATGTGCCGCGTTATACAGATATATTTGATATCATTGATATATTAAAGGATCTCGGTGCCCAGGCCGAATGGGCAGGTCCAGATTCTCTTGTTATAGATGGTAGTACTTTAGATAAGTCTGTTGCTCCTTACGAACTGGTTCGTAAACTAAGAGGATCTTTCTATGTTGCAGGCTTGCTTTTAGCAAAGCTTGGGTATTGCGAAGTTCCACTGCCTGGTGGAGATCCATTTTCAAGTAGGCCTGTTAATTTTCATTTAAAGGGTTTTGAAGCTTTAGGAGCAGAAGTCACTGTTGAACATGGTTATGTAAAAGCTAAAGCAAATAATCTTGTTGGTACGACTATTTATGTTGGCCGCTCTAGTGTAGGTGCTACAGTTAATTTAATGCTTGTGGCAACTAAAGCCCATGGTACAACAACCTTGGAAAATGCAGCTAGAGAACCAGAGATTGTTAACCTTGCTTTGCAGCTTAATGCTATGGGTGCAAAGATTAGAGGCGCAGGTACCAATATTATAACTATTGAAGGCGTTGATAAATTAAAAACATCTAGACATGAGATAATCCCTGATAGATTAGAAGCGGGCACATTTTTACTAGCAACTGCAATGGCTGGTGGCGAGGTTGTGCTAAACGATGTCGTGCCTGAGCACTTGAATTCATTGCTTTCAAAGCTTAGAGAAACAGGTGTAGAAGTAAAGGATCACGGTGGAATTTTGGTTGTAAATGCTCCAGTAGGAAAGAGACCTACTGCTACTGATATTGAGACAACTCCCTATCCGGGATTTGCAACAGATTATCAGTCGATGTTTGCCTCCTATATGACTAAGGCTGTAGGCGTAAGTATAGTTAAGGAAACTATATTCGATAGGTTCGCTTATGTTGATGAGCTTGCAAGAATGGGTGCAGAAATCAAAGTTGAGGGCGACACCGCGATTATTCGTGGAGTTGAGAGATTGACAGGAGCGCCTGTTGAGGTTAAAGATATTCGTGGAGGGGCTGCTTTAGTAATAGCAGGACTTGCAGCTGAGGGTAAAACCATAATTGATGGTGTATATCACCTTGATAGAGGTTATGAACAATTAGAAGAGAAACTTGCTACACTTGGAGCAAATATTCAAAGAGTAGTAGAATAGAGGTATAACCTCTATTCTACTTTATTTAAGGGAAGTGGCATGATGAACAAAGTCATTGTAATTGGCAGTATTCATCTAGATCTTGTAAGTAGAGTTAACGAGATCCCTAAAAGCGGAGAGACCGTAATGGGAGAGGATTTAAGTTACTTTTATGGTGGCAAAGGAGCAAATCAAGCAGTTGCTGCTGCAAGACAAGGTGCTAGAAGTTTTATGATCGGTAAAGTCGGAAATGATAACTTTGCTAGCTTCCTAAAAGACAATCTTAAACAAAATAACGTAAATAATGATTACGTTTCCCAGGACACTCAAAAATCAAGTGGGGTTGCCTTAATCGCTGTAAATAGTAGCGGCGAAAACTCAATCATCGTCTCTAAAGGGGCCTCTGGTGCTTTAACTTTTGATGATGTTTCTAGAGCAAAGGATCTTTTTTCTGAGGGCGACTATGTCCTTTTTCAACTTGAGGTCTCTTTAGAAACTGTTGAAAGAGCGATTAGATTTGTACGGCAAAAAGGGTGTAAGGTGATCCTAGATCCTGCACCTGCAGCAAAGCTTAGCCCAGAGGTTTTACAAATGGTCCATATTATTACGCCAAACACTGCAGAAATATCAACTTTAACAGGACTTGCTGTAAATAGTGATGACGAGGCTTTAGCTGCTGCAAAAAGGTTGCAAGAGGTCACTAATGCTAAGGTGATTCTAACAAGGGGAAGCTCGGGAAGCTTGCTACTTGATGAAAAAGGGGCTAAGTTTTTTAAGGCATATGAGGTCATACCTGTTGATACAACTGCTGCAGGAGATTGTTTTAATGGGAGTCTTGCCGCAGCTCTAGCTAGAGGGGCATCAATAGAAGATGCCATAGACTGTGCTAGCAAAGCGGCAGCATGTGCAGTTACAAAAAAAGGAGCCCAGCCTTCTCTACCTACTTTAGCGGAGGTTAACGCATTTTTTAGCTAAAATTGTTTGGAGATCTAAGAGAAGAGGCGTAGATTTAGTCTTTGCAGATTGTAACTGAATAAAGTTTACTACGGCAAGAGAATTAACAGATTCTCTTGCCTTTATTTTGTGGTTTTTTGTAAATATGTAACCTGAAGTTTTGCGATTTGGAATAAAAAGGGAATGTTTTTTGCTTCTTGAACTACCACTTAGGAGGAGATGGGATATGAAAGCTAAACTGTTATGGGTGATTTTACTTTTTACAATAGTTTTGACAGGTATAATCCTAGCTTCTAATCAAACACCGAAATTGGAAGTTTATTACCCCCCTTTTCCAGCGTTAGAGTTTAAACCAGACTACATTCCCAAAACAAATCAAGAGATAGTTCAAGTCGAAGGGAAAACAGATCAATTAAGTAAGGTTTGGGTTCAAGGAATGGAAGCTGAGGTTTTTACAGATGGCACATTTAAAGCGACTGTTAAACTAGTTGAGGGCTTAAACAAGATACAGATAAGGGCGCAAAACAAGATTAGTAATGAGTCGATAATGCTTGAAAGATCAATAATTAGAGATACTAGCCCACCTAAACTAGTAGTTAGCCAGCCACAAAACGGCATTTTTGTAAATCAGGAAAGAATTACTGTCTCCGGGCATACCAAGCCAAGGAGTCGTGTGTTTGTAAACGGAGTATTGTATCCTTTACGAGATGACGGCTCATTTGAAGTAGAGGTTAGTCTTTTAGAGGGAGAAAACTTTATTTATGTAGCAGCTTTAGATGAAAATCTGCCAAATATGGCTTTAGAGGTCATTCAAGTTACGTTAGATACCATAGAACCCTATTTAGAAATTGAATTTCCAACAACAGGATATATATCAACGGAAGACTTTATAATCTTGAGAGCTAAAACAAAACCGTATGCCACTGTTGAGGTCGAAGATCTTGGATTAGAAGCTTTAGCAGATAAAGACGGCAATTTTAGGTTAACTTTGCCTCTTAAAGAAGGACGAAACTCTTTCTACTTAGGCGTCGTCGATCTAGCAGGCAATTGGTATCAAGAGCTAATTCGTATTGAAAAAGATACAATCACTCCTCAGATTAGAGAATTTCAACCTTCAGGTATTTTAGCATATTCACCAGGAGACATTTTAAGTTTGTCTGTGACAGGCTCAGAAGCTAGATGTGAGGCAAGCTTTACCATAGATGGGAAAGGACCATTTCCTATGACAGAGGTTAGGTCATATAACTACAGTGGGGTGTACCGTTTTCAAAGAGAAGATGCCAAAGATGCTGTGTCAATCGAAGTTTCTCTAACAGATAGAGCTGGCAACGCCATTACAAGAAAAGTTGCAAACGTAACAGTATATGATTTAGCAAGACCTTTAGTCGCAGAGCTATATACACCAGGTATGCCGGCTGCAATTTATGGTGGTCCATCTTCAAATTATGACAGGGTTTGTACCATAAAAAGTAATGCTAAGGTAGAGATTACAGGAAGAGTGGGAGACTATTATAAGATAACTCCTGCCAAGACCTTTTCAGCATGGACTCATAGAGACAACCTACGCTTTTTAGGAGATGGAATAGCTCCTTCTAAAGCAGTGATCAATAGCGTCTCAGTTACAAAAAGCGGAGAGACTTATACCAATGTCAGTTTTTCCCTTTCAGAGCCTGTTTTCTACACCATTACTCCGCTTGTTAGTGAACCAGCTCTCCTTGTGACCTTTTACAATACAACTAGTGGTGTCTATAACATTGCTTGGAGGAAGGATGCAGAATATGTTAAATTGATCACTCCGATGCAGGTCACTGATGATATTTTGCAATATCGTATTGATCTAAAAGGGAACACTATCTATGGTTATGATGCTGACTTTAGCGGAAATGTCTTGAGTTTAAAGCTTAAAAGCGAATTTTCACCTTTTTTAGATGACAAGAAAGTAACCATAGATCCAGGTCATGGTCCTGACTCTGGTGCTGTTGGTCCTACAGGGCTAAAGGAAAGGGATCTTAATCTAGAAATAGCCATGGAGCTTAAATCGCTCTTAGAAGATGCAGGCTGTAAGGTTTTTCTAACAAGAGATCAAAACTACAACTATGCTCTAGGCCTTTATGATCGAGTAGACTTTGCCGAGAGATACCAAACTGATCTTTTTGTGAGTATTCATAATAACGCTGCATCAAATAGATCAGCTCACGGAACTGAAGCATATTATTACACGCCTTTTAGCCAAGAACTATCAAGGCTTTCAGTTAAATATATGCATGAGCACCAAGGATCAGAGTATCGCTTTTATGCTCATCGCTCTTTTGCTGTTATTCGTCAATGGACAATGCCAGCGATTTTAACAGAAGGGGATTTTGTCAGCAATTATGGTATCGAGGCTTGGCAAAAATCTGGTGATTTTTCTACTAAAAATGCTGAAGCCATCTTTATGGCAATAAGAGAGTTTGTCCAGACTTATGGATATTTAGACTAATAAAGGTGACATTAGTCCTTTGTTTGGAAGAACTTTAAATTATTTGAGATAATTGGCAGGATTTAAGGAGTATTAATCTAAACTTTCAATACCTATAAGAAAGCTGAGGAGGAAGTAAAATGGAAACAGACAGCACAGAGCCTCCGCCTTGATACTCACATTTTATTTAGGTAGAAGCAGCAAAATCTTAATTGGAGGTAGTATGGGTGCTTACGGCACGTAGTCTTTCAGAAGCTTTTAAAGAAAATCTAGAAGCAGAGAAAGGCAAGGTTATTCTTACTCAATATTCAGACATCGACGAAAAGGGCTTATACGGTGACCTATGGCTTATTGCTACAACCAACTTTATTGAGGTCTACAAGCAAAAAGGCCCAGAGGAGTATAGCTTAAGGATTTCAGTATCAATGGATGAGGTCCTAGATATATCTCATCAAAATTTGGTTGGTTGCGGTGTTTTGCAGGCTACAACTAAAAATGACATGGTCTTATTGTTACAATACAGTAACTCTTACTCTAGAGACTTTAACTATGTAGCAAGGGCTTTAAATAAGCTGATAAAACTAGATGAAAATGAGAGATCAGACTTTGCATTCCATCACATTGAAGATACTAGTAAGAGTTATTGCCAAAAGTGTGGCAGAATTATCCCAGAATGGTCAGAGTCCTGTCCAGCTTGTATCGACAAAGGGGCAATTTTAAAACGTCTTTTGGCTTATGCTTGGCCGTTTAAAGGTAAGCTGATTTTGCTAACTGTGATGATGCTTTTAGGAACGGCTTTGGATCTTGTACCACCTTATTTAAGTGGTGTGATTTTAATCGACAAAGTACTTGGGGAAAGACCACTCAACGCTTGGCAGATGCTAATTTGGGTTGTGATTGGCTTATTTGCAGCTCAGTTTTTGTCGACTTTAATCGCTGTAGTTAGAGGGCGTATGGCTGCATGGCTTTCAGCTAGCCTAGTCTATGAGCTTCGCAAAAAATCCTACGAAGCGTTGCAAAGGCTTTCCTTGAGTTATTACGACAAAAGGCAAACGGGTTCAATCATGTCAAGGCTAGTTCATGACGTCAACAGACTCAACAACTTTCTTATTGAAGGTTTGCAATATTTCTTAGTTCAGGTGTTACTCCTTATTGGAATAGGGGCTATATTGTTTAGCATAAACGCAAAACTAGCATTTTTAGTGATTATTCCCGCGCCTATTGCGGTTTTACTATCTTATAAGTTTTGGAAGTATATCTGGAAACTCTTTTCTAGCTTTTGGCATCGTAACTCCAAAATGACAGCTGTTTTAAACGATTCTTTATCTGGAGTGAGGGTTATTAAAGCTTTCGCTCAAGAAGATAAAGAGATAGAGAGATTTGATAACAGAAGCAGAGACCTATATCAAGCTTCTGTACAAGCAGAACAGACCTGGGCAACGTTATATCCGTGGCTTTCTTTTGTGCTAACTCTTGGTAGTTTGTTTGTATATCTAATCGGTGGCCGTGACGTTTTGTTAGGAGTTGCAACAGTTGGACAGTTAGTAACCTTCATGAATTATATCTGGCGTTTTTACGGACCACTGCAGTTTTTAAGTAGGATTACAGATTGGTTAACTAGATCCTTAACTAGTGCAGAACGAGTCTTTGAAATTTTAGATGCTCAGCCTGATGTAGTTGACCTTCCAAATCCCATTCGGATGCCTCACATCAAAGGTGAAGTGGAATTTAATAACGTGACCTTTGGTTATGATGAGCA
The DNA here is from genome assembly GCA_028708605.1 of Bacillota bacterium. Taxonomy (GTDB): domain Bacteria; phylum Bacillota; class DTU065; order DTU065; family DTU065; genus DTU065. The sequence continues at coordinate 67,548 of JAQVYS010000001.1, read as the reverse complement.
TGAACCGGTTTTGCAAAATATCAGTTTTAAGATAGAAGAAGGGGAGATGCTCGGAGTAGTGGGACACTCCGGTGCAGGTAAGTCTACTATAATTAACTTAGTCTGTCGTTTCTATGATCCCAATGAAGGTGAAATTACCATAGATGGGAACAACATCAAAGAAATCGCACAGCAAGACATTCGTGGACAGGTTGGTATGGTCTTGCAGGATACGTTCCTTTTTAACGGTACAATTGCAGATAATATAGCCTATGCTAAAACAGATGCGACTATGGAAGAGATTATTAGAGCAGCAAAGATTGCTAATGCCCACGATTATATAACAACTTTTCCAAACGGCTACGATACTTTTGTAGGCGAAAGGGGAACAAGGCTTTCTGGAGGAGAAAGACAAAGAATCGCTATAGCTCGCGCGATTTTACATGACCCACGGATCTTGATTCTAGATGAGGCAACATCATCTGTCGATACAGAGACAGAACAAAAGATTCAACAAGCAATTGATAGGCTTGTAGTTAACAGAACAACAATTGCAATTGCGCATAGACTTAGTACCTTGCGAAATGCCGACAAGCTAATAGTTATTGAAGAAGGTAAAATTGTTGAAGCTGGCTCCCCTAGTGAATTAATAAAGAGAAAGGGCTATTATTACGAACTTGTGATGGCTCAAGAGATTGACAGTGGCAAAAATGGGGAGGTGGCAAATGTAAATGAGCAACTTGCCTGAATTCGGTGATCTACAATATTTAGACCCTCAGGATGTGATCTTTAGTTATTCTACTTCAGGGATACTTCGTTTTACCTATAAAGATAAGTACTGTGTAATTAAAGCAGATGCAGGGTGTTGCTTTCCTCTAAAAATGCCAGAACGGTATATTTGGGTCAAGGACTCTAAAAACAAAGAACTTGGGTTAATAAAGTCCATAAATGAGTTAGAACTCAATTCAAAAGAAATCCTCAAGGACTATCTCTACAAGCGATACTATATGCCGAATATTCATGGCGTGAATAAGCTTACTGAAGAGTTTGGTCTTTGGTACTTTGATGCTGAAACTGACAGAGGACCAAGGAGTTTTGTTGTTAAAGATCCAAGACAAAATATCATTAATCTAGGAAAAGGTAGACTTCTTGTTATTGATGTTGATGGAAACAGATTTAATATTAACGATTATACTCTTTTAAGTGCCGATGTTGTTATGATGTTAGATAGATTGGTTTAGCCTTTTGTTAATTTAAGAAAAAGGAACGGTAGTACTACAGGACGGTGCTCTGTAATAGATGAAGCAAATTTAGAGATACCTCAGCTCATAGTAGAATAAAGGAGCGCTATTAACAAGTTTGGTGTTTAAGCTCGATGAGAAAAACTGAAATAAAATGAGAGCGAGCAAGCAATATTTGTTAATACACTAATTTTGGGGATATAGTTAAAAATTGTTATTAGTTACCATCTTGACAATGTTTAACTGCCTTGGTAGGATTAAGATGTCAGATTGATATTGAATTAATAAACGAATATTTTCGTATATGCCTAGTAATATGGACTGGGCGTTTCTACCGGGGAGCCGTAAACTCTCTGACTACGGATGGAAGTGTACCTAGGGTTCCACTTAAAAAGCCATTGTTTATGCATGGCTTCTTTAGGGTTTGGTCCAAGCGGTACAGGCATTAATTATGCTACACCTTGGGGAGAAAAGCCCGGATGGTCAGGTTTCGCCGTAACCTGGCCACCCGGGCTTTATTTTATTGAGGAGGTTATTTTTGTGACTCAAACAATTCCCGCAGTTAAATACGCGTACATTGGTGGTTCAGGGACCTGGGCTGGAGATTTCCCGTTGGACATTGGCCTAAAAGGTGTAGAGGTATTAGAAGACAATTTAGTTTTTCAAACCCCTTACGGTGAAACTGTTCCTCTAAAGCTTTTAAAACTAGATAAAGAGATAACAGCAGATCACAAAGACAGGCTAGTTCTTTCTGCAGCATTTCATGGCTGGCATTCAGCTGATGCGCCAGCAAATGGACCAGAACAAATCTTTTGGGTTTTTATGCAAGCTGGCGTGAAAAACATTGTTGTAGAAGGCAGTGGCGGTGGAATAAACACCCTGCTTGATCCAGGTGATTTAATTATTCCTTCAGATTATATTGACATGAGAAAAGAGCCAACGGTTGCACTGATTCCAAATAAAATTGTAAGAATGTTAGATCCTTTCTGCCCAACTCTAAGAGATACGCTGTACCAAGAAGCACAAAAGGAATTTCCTAGAGTTTTTAATCGTGGCGTATACGCTACAAGTCAAGGTCCGCGTTTTGAGAGCGCAGCAGAGGTTAAAATGCTACACAACGCTCATGCAGATATTGCTGGCATCACACTCTCACCAGAGGTTTACTATGCCAGATTAATTGGCGCTCACATTGCTAGTATTTATCTTATTTCTAATTATGCAGAAGGCATGATAACCAATTGGCATGGTAACGAGATCTTTGATCTTTACAAGGATTCAGCACCTAAGATTGGTCGTTTAATGCTACGCACTCTTGCAAATTGTGGTCCAAATGAGTGTAAGTGTCTAGATTACCGGACTGACGTCGATGCTAAAGTTCAAAAAAATTTGGCTAAATAGGAGGAACACAACATGACAAAAACATTTAGGAAGCTATTTCTCGTTATTCTAACACTGAGTCTAGTTGGTGTGTTTGCAGCAGCAGAGTTTAATGTAGGTGTTGTTTTCGCAACAGGTGGCCTTGGAGATCGTTCCTTTAATGACTCCGTTTTTGAAGGTTTGACAAGAGCTAAAGAAGAGCTTGACATCACGTTGGACTATGTAGAGCCATCGTCTATTGCAGAGTTTGAAGGCCATGAAAGAGCATTTGCTCAAAGTGGCATTTATGACTTGATTGTCTGCCTTGGTTTTGACCAAGCAGAGTCCCTTAAAAAAGTTGCTGGAGAATATCCAAATCAAAAATTCGTTTTAATTGATGCGGCTATTAGTGTTCCTAATGTAGCTTCCATCGTTTTTAAAGATTATGAGAAGGCTTTCTTAGTTGGTGCACTCGCAGCTCAGCTTACAACAGACACAAGAAACTTCAGACAAATGAACGCACAAAACAGAATTGGTATAGTCGGTGGTATGGAAATCCCTCTTATTAAGACTTTTGTTGCTGGATATACAGCTGGTGCTAAATATGTAGAACCCAAAACTGATGTGAGCGTTGCGTATGTAGGTGGCTGGTCTGACCCTGCTAAAGCAAAGGAACAAGCTCTTTTAATGTACCAAAGAGGCGTAGACATTGTTTTCCAAGCTGCAGGTGGATCAGGCCTAGGAGTGTTTAAAGCTGCAAGACAAGTCAACAAATATGCAATAGGTGCTGACTCAAACCAAAATTATATCGAGCCTAACAATATCCTCTTTTCAGCTGTAAGAAGACTTGGAAATGTAGTCGTAGACCAAATTAATTCAGCAATGAATGGAACTTGGGAAGGTGGAGACTTCTGTTATGGCCTAAAGGAAGAGGCTATGGGTTATGATACAACCGAAAACAGCTTCACGATTCCAGAAGAATACATTCTAAAGATAGAGGAGATCCGTGCAAAGATCATCTCAGGTGAGATTGTTGTTCCAAGCACTCTTGAAGAAGTAGATGCGTTTTTGAAAAACGCTAAATAATAGACTAGGGGCTAAAGAATCGCTGGTTTTTTGCCAGCGATTCTTCTTGGATTAGGAGGCTGGAAAAATGTCTGAAGCTCTAAGAATGAGTAATATTGTCAAGAGATTCGGCTCACTAACAGCTCTAGATAATGCTGAGTTGATTGTAAATAAGGGTGAAATCCACTCGCTTCTGGGCGAAAACGGTGCAGGTAAAACTACCTTAATGAAGATTCTTTATGGCATTCATCCAAAGGATGAAGGTGAGATCTGCTTAAACGGTACTCTCTGCCAGATTAACTCTCCCAAAGAAGCTATTAATGCAGGAATAAGTATGGTTTTTCAACATTTTATGCTCGTTGATAACCTCAGTGTTATGGAAAACATTATTCTTGGCAAGGAAGAAACTAAGTGGGGCATTCTTTCTTATAAAAAGTCTAGGGAAAAAGTGATGGAGTTAAGTCATAAGTTAGGGCTAAAGGTGCGCCCAGATATGTTAGTAGAGGATATACCTGTCGGAGAGAAGCAGCGTGTTGAAATCATAAAGGCGCTCTACCGTGGGGCAGAGACCATCATTTTAGATGAACCAACCGCGGTTCTTACTCCTCCTGAAGTTGCAGAGCTTTTTGAAATGCTAAAGGCGTTGAAAAATGAAGGTAAAACCATTATTATCATCACCCATAAGCTAAAAGAAACATTAGCAATTGCAGACAATGTTACAGTGCTTCGAAATGGCAAAAATATGGGTACAATCAGTACCAAAAAAGCAACTCCTGAGATTCTTGCGCAGATGATGGTAGGAAGAAGCGTAATCCTCCAAGCTGTAAAAGAGCCTACTGTTAAAGGTCCGGTGGTATTAGAGGCTAAGGATCTCTGCCTACAAGATGCTCTTAAAAACATTAACTTTACTTTGAAAAAGGGTGAGATATTAGGTGTTGCTGGTGTAGAAGGTAATGGTCAGACTGAGCTTTTAGAAGCTCTAACAGGACTTGTTACGCCGGATATGGGCTCTATATATTTAAAAGGTGAAGATATCACTAAGCACTCTGTAAAACAAAGGATTAGAGAAGGAATAGGTTTTATTCCTGAAGATCGCAATGATAGAGGAATAGTTCCAAGTTTTTGTAACTGGCAAAATGCGATATTAGGCTATCAAAGCAACTATCAAAACAGAGGTGTTTTAGATTTTAAAAAAATCAATGCAGTCAGCAAAGAGATCCTTGATACTTATCAAGTAAAGACCGAAGGAATTGCAGCAAAAACAGCATCTCTGTCTGGCGGAAATGCTCAAAAGCTTCTGCTTGGAAGAGTATTTTACCATGATTCGGATGTATTAGTTATCGCCCATCCGACTCGTGGTGTTGATGTTGGAGCGATTGAGTATCTTCATAAAGAGATTTTGAACATGGCAAAGAGAGGCAAGGCTATCTTATTGGTCTCTGCTGATTTAGACGAGATTAGGCAACTTAGTGACCGGATAGTTGTCCTTTACGAAGGCTCTCTAGTCTATGAAACGCAAGCTCTTTCCACCACAGAAAAAGAGCTGGGTATGTATATGGCAGGCGCCTTTAACAAGGATGAAAGCAAGGTGGTTGGACTATGAGGAGGGTTCTTAATCTAGCTTGTAGGTTAGTCTTAGCCTTATTTGCAGCAGGTCTTGTCTTGTATTTTAGTGGATACTCACCTCTTGCAGCATATAAGGCAATGATATGGGGAGCTGTAAGTAGCTGGGATGGGATTGCACAGACTTTAGTGCAAGCGACGCCCCTAATCTTTACAGGTCTTGCTGTAGCGCTTGCTAATAATTGTGGGGTCTTTAATATTGGCGCTGAAGGCCAGCTCTATTTAGGAGCAATGGCAGCGGCTGTTTTGGCCGCTTACTTGCCACCACTTCCCCATCTTCTACATGTGATTATTGCTCTTTGTGGTGGCGCACTCTTTGGTGGTCTTTGGGCTTTAATTGCAGCGTGGCTAAAGATTAAAGCTGATGCCAACGAAGTTATCATTACAATTATGCTAAATAGTATCGGTACTTTACTCTGTGCTTATCTTGCAAACTACACCTTTAAAGCACCTGGCCCTGTGCCTCAAACACCAACGATTCATTCGAGTGCAGCACTTTCTAGACTAGGCCAAGGGGCACAGTTTTCAAGTGCGCTATTTGTAGGGTTATTTTTTGTTTTGGTGGTTTGGTTTTTACTTTACCACACCAAACTTGGATACGATCTTAAAGTAGTAGGATCTAATCCTAGAGCAGCTGCTGCTGCTGGTATTAATGTTCCTCAGATGATTGGCTTAACACTCTTACTTTCAGGGGCTTTAGCTGGTCTTGGCGGAGCAGGTCAGATTTTAGGATTACATGGTCGTTATATTGACGGATTTTCTCCAGGGTATGGTTTTGACGGAGTTGCTGTAGCTATTTTAGGAGGCAATAGCCCGCTTGGTGTTTTGTTTTCAGCACTTTTATTTGGCTTAATGAGAGCAGGTGGCATGATCTTAGATCGAACAACAAACGTACCTGTTGACTTTGTAATTATCATCCAAGCAGCAATTATTCTGTTTGTTTCAGCTCCTGAGTTACTTAAAACCTTAAAAATAAATTGGAAGAAGGGAGGGGTAAAGCATGCTAGAACAGTGGCTGACAAGTGACGCGGCATATATAATCATCGGGCTTATATCAAGTATGTTACGAATGGCGACTCCTCTCGGGCTTGCTGCCTTTGGAGCAGTTTATAGTGAAAGGGCTGGAGTTGTTAATTTAGGTTTAGAAGGACTGATGTTAGTTGGAGCCTTCTTTGGCGTTTTAGGGTCATTTCTTACCGGTAACCCCTGGACGGGAGTAGTTTTCTCGCTTATTGCAGGCGGAGTAATGGCTCTAATTCTAGCTATCTTTACCCTCAAGTTTAAAGCTAATCATGTGGTTTCAGGTGTAGCTTTAAACCTTCTGGGACAAGGCATTACTGCAGTTTTGCTTGTTGCCATTTGGGGAAACAGAGGTAAGTCTCCTGACGTAGCTGGAATATACCCTGTTTATATACCAGGTCTTAGTGATATACCTGTAATCGGTGAAATTTTCTTTAGACAATCTCCCTTCTTCTATATGATGATTGCAATTATGATTATTAGTTGGTTTGTTTTTTACAGAACAAAATGGGGTCTAAGGCTAAGAGCAATTGGCGAAAATCCTGCAGCCGTAGATAGTCTAGGCATACAGGTTTTTGTTTACAAGTACTTAGCAGTAGTTTTAGGTGGGATGTTTGCAGGTCTAGGTGGAGCATGTCTTTCGCTTGGGGAGCTGAGTATGTTTTCGCGAAATATGGTAAGTGGCAGAGGCTATATAGCAGTTGCAGCCACTATTTTAGGTAACTGGAATCCTGTAGGGGTTGTGCTGGCGTCACTTTTGTTCGGACTTACGAGTGCTATAGAGATGAATTTGCAACTTTACGGCTGGCCAACACAGTTTGTACAAATGTTACCGTATATTGTGACAATTTTAGTATTAGGTGGTTTTGTCCGTAAAGTGTCACCACCTAAGGCTGTAGGCAAACATTTCGATCGGAGTGATACTTATGTCTGATTACACAAGACTCCACACATTAATCAAGGCATCAGCAGGCTTGACCTCTGGGGCGTATCGTGATCTTGTGGAAGAAGCCTCTAAAGCAAAAGAACTTTTTGCAGCCATAAACGATCACTATAAGGCTTTAGCTGAAGGCCGGCAGATCCGTCCTACATTCGGCAACGAAATGCAGATTCTCTATATGAGAGATAGACAAACCTTTACCTTTATGCTTTTTCCAGAGCTTCTACCTCTTAGTTATCAAATTGGTAAGGTAATTGGTGCAGCATATATAGCCCCAAGTCTTACTGGCACAAATTTAAAAGAACTGCTTGAAAGCAATGTTCGTATAGCCCCAGAGCACAAGTATGGCCGGCAGGAGATTGTAAAAGTTACAGACAATGAGGCCATCTACCGGACCTACGAATGCGCAGATTGTTATGGTCTTCCAAACATTGGCCTAAAGATCTGTGTCTACGAATCAGGTACAGCAGCAGGTGCTTTTGAGGCAAAGCTCGGTAAAAAGGTAGAAGTGGTGGAAGAAAAATGTTGTGCAAACGGCGATCAATACTGTGAGTTTCGGATTAGTGTTTTAGACGAAAAAGCAGTTTTGCAGGAAGGCACCCCAAAGTAAGATATTTATTATGACATAAGCGCTATGTCAATCACTTATTTAAGGAGAAAAAACTATGGATTATACAGTTAGTTTGCACACTCATTTAGAAGGAAGCGTTAGACCTGAAACTTTTAGCGAGTTAATGGGAAACGATATCAAAGCGGATCTTACTGTAAACAAAAACTGTACCTCCCTAAAGGAGTTCCTTGACAAGATTGCCTGTGGCTATCCTTTAACGCAAAGACGCCAAAATCTTAAAAGAGTTGCCTATGAGATCGTTGAAAGCGCAAGTCAAAACAACTGTCTTTATTTAGAAGTACGCTTCGGACCTACTTTGCATACATCAGGGGATATGCAACTAGAAGATACTGTAGAAGCTGTATTAGAGGGCTTTAACGAAGGTGAACGGAACTTTGGAGTTGTTACTCGGGCAATCATCTCTACCCTCAGGCATGAAGATCCTGCAGTATCAATTAGGCTTGCAAAGCTTGCCAGTAAATATAAGGATCTAGGTGTTGTTGGCTTTGACATAGCTGGAGACGAAGCAAACTTCAAGGCTTTGCCACATAAGAGATCTTTTGAAATAGCAAAAGAGGCCGGCCTTGGTATCACTGCACATGCGGGGGAAGCTGGTGAACCAGGAAACGTCAAAGAGGCGATACTGGAACTAAACGCTAGCCGTATAGGTCATGGCATCAGGGTAATAGAAGACAAAGAGGTAGTAGAGATTGCAAAAGAAAGAGGTATAGTCTTTGAAGTTTGCCCCACAAGTAATATACACACTGGGGCTGTTGCAAGTATTAAAGAACACCCTATAAAGCAAATGGTCAATATGGGTCTTAAGGTTACAGTTAATGACGATGACCCTCAAACCTCTCAGATCACGTTACAGGGCGAATATGAAATTGCTAACGATCTTTTAGACAAAGCTACTACGAGAAAAAATTTGTTAATAAATTCACTTGAAGCAAGTTTTGTTTCTGATACAATTAAAAAAGTACTACTCAAAAAAATACACGAAATGTAATTACTTGCATTTCGTGTATACACAACAGATCAAGCAGGATAGTATTAATAATTATAGAAAAACTTACAATGTTTTGAGGGAGGTGGCCTGTCTTGGGAATAATTGTTCAAAAATACGGAGGAACATCTGTAGCTGATGCTCTTAGAGTCCGCAACGTCGCGGAGAGAATCTTATATACTCAAAACAAAGGACATCAGATGGTCATCGTAGTCTCTGCCCCAGCAGGAAAGACCGATGAACTCTTAGCTTTAGCAAAAGGTGTTGCTAAAAATCCATGCGCTCGTGAAGTAGACATGTTACTTGCCACAGGAGAACAGATCTCTATTGCTCTTTTAGCAATGGCAATAGATGATTTAGGTGGCAAAGCTATCTCTTTAACAGCCGCCCAGGTAGGAATTAAAACTGATGGAGCTTTTCAAAAAGCTAAAATCACAGAGATTTCTTCAAAGAGAATAAAAGAGGAATTAGCAAAAGGTCAGGTCGTTATTGTTGCAGGATTCCAAGGTGTGGATGAAAAAAATAATATCACTACTTTGGGCCGTGGTGGTTCAGATACCTCTGCGGTAGCACTTGCAGCTGCTCTACAAGCTGACGTTTGTGAGATTTATACTGACGTCGATGGCGTATATACTGCAGATCCAAGACTTGTACCAAATGCAAAAAAGCATGATGAGATCTCTTATGATGAGATGCTAGAGATGGCTAGTCTTGGAGCCAAAGTGTTGCACCTTAGAGCCGTAGAATTAGCGAAAAAATATAATGTACCTATTCGTGTACGTTCCAGTTTTAATGAAAACCCAGGCACAGTTGTTAAAGGAGGGGAGAACTTGGAGCAAGGTAGGATCGTTGTAGGTGTAGCCCACAACAATAAGATTTCTAAGGTAACTATTGCTAGAGTCGCTGATAAACCTGGTGTAGCTGCACTAATTTTCACAAAGCTAGCAGCAGCTGAGGTAAATGTTGATATGATTGTTCAAAGTGCTAGTAAAGAAGGTTTGGCAGATATCTCTTTTACTGTTAGTAAAGATGATGCTCTAAAGGCTGAAGAAGTGGCTACTTCCATGATGGGTGAGTTGTCCGCTGGGCTTGTTGAGCGTGATGATAATAAAGCAAAGATATCTATTGTAGGAACAGGTATGCTCACCAATCCAGGTGTTGCAGCAAAAATGTTTGAGTCATTAGCTGAAAATGGTATCAATATTGAGATGATTAGTACCTCTGACATTAGTATCTCCACAGTAATCTCTTGTGAGTTAGTTGAAAAGGCTGTGCAGACTCTTCATGCTGTTTTTGGTTTAGATAAGTAAATAGGTGTGTAATCTGCGGTTTTATTAAGCCCCTAAGGTCATAATTAAGTAGCATTTAATCAACAATATTAGTGTTATGATTAAGGTTCTTCTTAGGAGGTGGCAGATTGCAACTAGATATCAAAGTCGACGGTATGAATTGCATGGGCTGTGTTACTGCTTTACTTGCTAAGCTTAGGACTCTAGATGGAGTAGAGTTTGCTGATATAGATTTATCTTCTAGCACAGCTATGGTCACATTTAATGAACAGGTAGTAAGCCTTAATGGAATTAGGCAGGCGATCAGAGAATCAGGTTATAAGGTTTTAGAGTAATTTAAAAGGTCATAAAAAACCTTAAAGAGTGTGCGTTTAAGGTACATTGATAAATTCGGCATAGTAGGTACTATATCTGCTATGCCGAATTTTCTTAGGTTTCTGGAAGACTCCTTGTTGCTTATTGTGAGAAGATGGGTTGTGGGTAAAACAACATGTCCACACCGTAGGCTATTCTTTGCAGAATCAAAGAAGCGATGTACGAGCCAGTTGGTCTGTGGCTGCTAGAGAATATGCTTACTAAAGGAACGGGTGTTTACGCGCATGGTGTTGAAGTTCCTGCAGACTACAAGGTGGAGATCCTAGGTCGCTTTGCTGTGATCGATCTTATGTCCTCTAAACTCTTGGTGTTCCTAGGAGAACCGTACAATGATGAAGATTTTAGTGAGGCGGTTAACATTTGCATGGAGCGGATAAAAAAGTTTAACCCTGAAGTCTACGGTTACCAGTACGCCGAGGAGCTTGCTCCTAGAACGCAACTTACCTCGATGGGGTGGCGTGGGTATATCGAGATGCGGCCAGTGGAAAGTTTAGTTTAACAATATAGACATAATAAACAGAAACTTGGGTAGCAAAAAAGACCAGTGGAAGCGTGTTTACTCCTATCTGGTCTTTTCTTTGTTTTGCTCATTGAGGGTTGTCATTCGAAAAACTACTTGCTATCAAAGATTTCTAAGTTGCACTCTAATCAGGGTGTTGCATGTTTTTTGATTAGGTGCGTTTATATACCTCAACGGTATTTCGACCTGCTGATTTAGCTTTATAAAGTGCCTTATCGGTCGTTTTTAACAAATTGTCTAAAATGACCTCTATAGGAGCTTTCCATCTACTCGGGAGGATGGAACTTACCCCAATACTTACAGTTACAGTCACTTTCTGGTGATCGACTGCAATGGGGTTTTGAGCTAAATGATCTGAGATTTTATGGGCTAATTTCTCAGCTTCTTCAATATTAGTACCTAGGGAGATAATCCCGAATTCTTCTCCGCCATAACGGCAAAGTATGTTACTTGGACCAGCTAAATCTTGGATCGTGGTAGCCACGATTTTTAAAACTGCATCTCCAATTAGATGGCCATGGGTGTCGTTGATTTTCTTAAAATAGTCTAGGTCGATAAGTAGCAGGGCAATTGGCTCATTTAAGTGCCTAGCTCTGATTATCTCGGACTCTAAGGATTGGGAAAAGTAACGTCTGTTATAAATTCCTGTAAGAGAATCCTCGATTGTCTGACGTTCAAGAACTTCATTAGTTGCAACTAGTTCTCTTAACATAGCTTCATTGATTTTCTTCTGACCTTTAAGCAAAGAGATCTGTTCTAGTAATTTCTTATGGGTTATCTTAAGATTCTTTTCAGCTTTTTTGCGTCTTTCAATCTCTGCTTCTAGTTGACGCAGCTTATTTAAACTTTCTTTTTCTACTTGCTTTAAGTTTGTGATATCTTGGGCGAAAAAGACCAGACAAGGACAAGGAGTTTTTATATATGTCCACTTTAGGTTAATATCAAGGGCGTTACCTTGTTCAGTTTTGTGTTTGGCCAAGAACCGATTTGACAGTTCCCCTAGCTTAATACTAAATTGTAACGAGCTTCTAAAGCGTTTCTTTTCATCCTCTAAGGAAAACAGGTTATAGATATTTGAAGTGAAATCACTTCTTTGTTTGCATTCATATAAATGTAGTGCTTCTTTGTTGATAAGCCTAATATCTCCTCTCTCGTCTGTTATAATAATGGGAGCTTGAAGGTTATCAATTAAATTTTCTAGAGGTAGTCTATCTAGATGCAAAGGTTCCATAAGTTTGCCAGAAGTCAAAGCTAACCTCAAAATTAAGTGTAAAGCCTTAATTTAAGCGTTATTTATCTGATTCTACTAAAACTTTAGATTGGTATGCTTTACTAATGAGGTTTTAGAAGCCTAGCTTTGGCCTTTCACCACCTTTACAAGAAATATAAAACTTTTTGACTTAACAAATAAGTTTTGGTGTTAATGATAATTTAGGTATATTTACTGGATATCCTTTTAACTTTGGGTTAAATTTACAACTTTAGCTTTAACTCATCGAGGCATATGTAACAATAATTTGGAAAGACTTTAATTAGGAGCCAAAAATGGAAAAAAATAGACTGCCTGAGAAAATTAACTTGCTAATTTTAGGAAACTGCATATACTTAAATATTGGATAGAGGTGATAAAGCTTGGAGAGTCTCTATATGCAATTTAATACAGATAAAGAATGTGAAGAATTTCTTTGCCAGTTACTTGGCGGTGAGAAAGAGCCCCTAGTAAAAGAGGCGGTCAATACCATTAAAGTTCGCTCAACCTGGTACGATCCAAAATTATACAGTGAAGTGTTGCCAGGTAGGGCTTTAACTAGTTTTCTTAAGAATAAGGGCTTACACTCAATTAAGTTACTAAATTCGTTAGAAGGCAAAATAGGTAACTGGGTTGTGTTAAATTTAGATAATCGAGCAGGTCTAATAAAAAATAAAGTTTCTCAACTATACAACGGTCAAATTACAACCATAAATTCCAGTGATGAACAAAGCTTGGTTAGCCAGTTAGCTGCAACATTGGCTGACAATGAACTTACTGAAGCTAATGAAATTCTAATAATGCTTTATAGCCAAAACCCATGGTTTTTTAAGAGAAAAGAAAACAGGGATTTGGGATTAAAATTTGCTGAAGCGCTTTTAAATCAACATAAGTTCCAAAAGGCGCTTGATTGGTACACATGTCTTTTAAAAGAAGAACCTACAAATCCTGACATATATCTAGGTCTAGGTTCTATTTATATGGCTTTAAATGATCTAGAACTAGCAATAAGTTATTTTTTAGGTGGTCTAGACTTGAATCCTGGTCATGTACTGCTTTGCTTTAATGCTTGTCTTATCTTAGAACGGATTGGCGAAGTAGAACTGGCGATTGAGGAAGTTGAAGCCGCGTTAGATATAAACCCTGACAGTGCAATGCTCCATAAGCTTGCAGGGGATCTGTTTTTTAAAGATACAGATAATCTAGAGGGAGTCCTAGAACATTATAAGAAAGCGGTATTTTTGATTTCTGATACCGAATCATCTGATCTACTAATAAAGCTTCTTAATAATTACTGCCTTGCTTTAGCAGAAGACGGAGATTTGGATGTTGCAGAACGAATGATACATGAATCTTACCATCTTGATGAGTTAAGAGAAGATACATTAATCAATTTATCAGCTTTTTATGGCTTCTATAAACTAGAGTATGACTTAGCGATCGAATACGCTCAAAAAGCGCTTTTAATAGATCCAGATTCAGGTAAAGCCTATCATAATCTTGGACTTGCTTTTTTAGCCAAGGGTAATTGGGATAGAGCTTGTTTTTGTCTTTATAGAGCAAAAAGGCTCTTACCAAAAGACTATACTCCAATAAGTAATGCCCTTGCACAATTACATGCAAAAAAACCGTAAATAACTTTGGCTTTAGCTCAGAAAGGAGATAGCACTCGACTAGTCGGGGAGCGAATAACATGACAAAAGAAAATCTGTTCCAGAAGATTTTTAGAAAAGTTATAGGCAGCAAAGATGAAAACTCAGAGCCTAGGATAAGAGATTTTAATCTTAAGACAGATTTAGACTTTATCTTATGCTGGCAGGAAGACCTCTTTACATCAAATTTTGTTGGATTTCAGATCAACCCCTACTTTCTGAGAGAGCAAAAAAGACGTCTGCAAGAAGCTGAACTTAATCCTTTCGAGCATGGTATCTTTGTTTTAGAGATTAGTCCAGGAGTTATTGGTGGTTTTATTTGGTGTAAGATATATGATACTAACGAATATGGTGTTTTTGGTTCAGTTGAAGAAATTTACTTGGTTCCGGCGCTTCGTGGAAAAGGGTTTAGCAAGAGGTTAATGGAAAGAGGAGAAGAGTACTTTCTTGAGCGAAAGGCAAAGAGTGTCAAATTATTAGTAACGATTACTAATTTTGCCGCTGTGAATCTCTATCAGAACCTTGGTTATAAGGTAACAAGATGGGAGATGCAAAAAGACTTAACATAATAGGGGGATGTAGAGTGCAGATATCTTATTTTATGCCAAAGGAGCTTCTTAACTTGGAGCTTATTCAAGCAAAAGAAGAAGGTAAGGATACTACTGGAATCCAAGAAGGCTTGGATGGCGATGAAGCACTAAAAGCAGTTGATGACTTGCAAGCACGTCAAGTTACAAAAGATTTTCCCTATGATGAACCAGATTCACTAGATGAAATCTTTTCAAAAAGACCTAACCAAAAAAAGCGCACTGCAATACTTTTAGACGATGAAGTTTTGTTAGACAAACTCTCTGGTGCGTGGCTTGGCAGATCTGCTGGCTGTTGGTTAGGAAAACCTTGGGAAGGCTATGGCATGGCAAAAGGCAGAGCAGGAATAAAAAACGTCCTAGAAGAACAAAATCGTTATCCGATGAATAGTTATCTTGATTTTGATTATTCAGAGGATTTTATGAATAAGCATGAGCTTGGTCTCTCGTTAAAAGGTTATAGCTATAAAAACTTTGATGGTATGCCAGAAGACGATGATCTTAATTACACTGTTATAGGTTTAGATATTTTTAAGAGATTTGGACGAGATTTTAAGCCGGAAGATGTGGCTAACACTTGGATGCTACATTTACCAGTTTTTCACACCTTTACTGCTGAAAGGATTGCTTACAGAAATCTACTCAACCTAATTTCTCCACCAGATTCTGGTTTCTATCGCAATCCCTATAGAGAGTGGATTGGTGCACAGATTCGTGCGGATTTTTGGGGCTATGTAAATCCTGGAAATCCAGAGCTAGCTGCTGAATATGCCTACAGAGATGCCTGTATCTCTCATACCAAAAACGGGATCTACGGAGAGATGTTTGTAGCAGCAGCAATTGCTGCCGCATTTGTAGAGGACTCTATTTCAGGAATTATCCAGGCAGGTTTAGGGCAGATCCCTGAAAACTGCCGTTTAGCCGTTGCAATTAGAGACTTTATAGATTTTGCAAGTAATGAATCTGACTACGAAAAAGGTTTAGATTTTATCTACGAGAAATATGGTTCATATAACCCAGTGCATACGATAAATAATGCGTTAATTGTTGTAGCAGGTCTTGTTTATGGAAATCTGGACTTTTCTAAGACTGTATCTATCGCAGTAATGGGAGGATGGGACACAGACTGTAACGGTGCAACAGCTGGCTCAATTTTAGGCACTTTACTTGGAGCAGAGGAGATTCCTAATAAATGGAAAGAGCCAATTAACGATACCCTCTATACAGGTGTTCAGGGCTACAGTAAGGTTAAAATCTCGGATTTGGCGAGTCAGACTTTAGAACTCTTAAAAAAGTGATGATATAAGGGAGCAAGCGAAACTATTAAGTAGTTGGGAGCTAGGCTCCCTTTTTTGACACGAATTTTAGATACGATAACTACTGAGTGCATAATAAAAAAATACGTAATAGTTAACTGTAGTAAATTTGGGGTATAAGTAAGCCAAAAGTTACTATTTAGTAATTATTAACAAAGGAGGAAAGCTAATGCTAGAAAAAGACTCTACTCAGTTTATTACATCAAGGGATTTGGAAATATTTACCATACCGACCTTTGCGGAGCGGATGACAGAGATAAGATCTAGAGTTTCCCCAAAGTTAGAACTCCTAGGTGAAAGACTTACAGAAGCTATTGCCAAGGAGACTGGAGAAATAGTCCACTATCATGTTGCCAAACATGCAAGAAGAACTGTAAATCCTCCTGACGAAACTTGGGTGGCGCTTAGTCCATCTGCTAGAGGTTACAAAGGTTATGCTCATATCGCAGTTGGGGTGGGCTATTTTGGCTCTTTTGTAAAGCTTATTGCCAAAGCTGAGTCGAAAGAGAAAGTAACGCTTGCCAGAGCAATAATGGAGTTTGGCTCGCCAAAAACCATTTGGCTTACTAAAGGAGATAATCTTGTTGAAGCTTCTTTAGAGCGAGTTCAAGAGGTGTTAGAAAAGAAAAGTTATGGAGTAGAGACAGGTACTGTAATAGAGGATGTGCCTGGACCGACAAGTGATAGATGGTTTGATTGGTCGATGCAAGAAATTGCAGCCATTTGGAGTCTATATGAATTTGTTAGAAAGAAGGTATAGCCTTGCTTAGTATAGGAGCTAAAGCCCCAGACTTTAATCTGGAAAGTACCAAAGGTCCCGTAGCTTTAAGTAAAATTGAAGGGAAAGTCTTGATAGTTTTTTATCCAAGGGACAATACCCCAGGATGCACCAAACAACTGTGTGCAGCTCAAGACAATTTGACTGGGTATAAGAGTTTAAATGTGAATGTTATAGCCATAAATTATGGGTCGCTTGCAAGTCATCAAAAATTTGCAGCCAAATATACGTTAGATTTTCCACTTTGTGTGGATACAAATAAAGAGGTTGCTAAATTATATAAAGCAGCTACAGAAGAAGGGAAAATTATCCGGACAGTATATATTTTAGACGAGAATAAAAATATTCAATACGCAAAACAAGGATCGCCTACAACCGCTGAACTTGTGGATGCACTAGAGACGATCAACTAGAAGGATAGGAGTGAGTAGAGGGGTATTATGGGAACAGCATTTTGGGCTAGTTTGTTTGCAGGACTAGCCACAGGCGTGGGGGCTTTGCCTATAGTTTTTCTAAAGAAAGTCTCGCATAAGTTAAGAGATATTCTTTTGGCTTTTGCTGCAGGGGTTATGGTAGCGGCAAGTGCGTTTAACTTGATTATTCCTGCGTTAGAGGAAGGTTCGATTTACCAGGTGCTTTTAGGTGTGCTTTTTGGGGCTTTAATCTTGGGTATTTTCGAAAGATACACCCCTAATATTGACTATGAGCGCTTTTTTGGATCTACAGACAAAACTGTTGCAAGAAGGGCGATTTTGCTTATAGCCGCTCTTGCTCTGCACAACATCCCTGAAGGGCTTGCAGTTGGCGTAGGCTTTGCATCTGACGCTCCAGGCATGGGTATAGCTCTTGCAATTGCAATCGGGGTGCAGAACGCACCAGAGGGGTTAGTAATAGCGGCATCACTTCTAGAATCAAAGTTATCTGTCTGGAAAATACTCCTGCTTGCAACTTTAACGGGTCTTGTTGAACCAATAGCAGCGATGATCGGGCTGTTCATGGTAAGCTATGTGCAGGCAATAATTCCATTTTCATTAGCGTTTGCCGCTGGTGCTATGCTTTATGTAACCTTTAGAGAAATGATTCCAGAGTCCCATGGTCATGGGTATGTGGAAGAGGCGACTTTTTCGTTTATGTTAGGTGTGATTTTCATGCTCTTTGTCAATCATATCTTTGGAGTGTAGAAAATTTTAACATACTTTTATCCCACTTGAGGATGGAAAGGATATCCTTGAGTGGGATAAGTTTTAAATAGCCAAACTAGGACTAAACTCTAGAATAAAAATTAGGCCGTTTGTTTTTGCAGCGGCCTAATCTATCGTCGGGTATTCTTTTTTAACCAGTTCGTTATTGGATATCAATAATATTTCGAGTGACTTCGATTGTGTCTAGAAACTAGTTATCTTTTAATCTATCTGTAATATATCTAATATAGATACAGACCAACTTGTTATTTTGATTAATCCAGAAATCAGCCGTGTCTCTTTTGTCCTCAGTAGAAGATGCCATCTCCACAAAACCATCCCCACTTAGTCTTTGGAGAGCATAGGCTGCTGCAGGTGATGTGATATTTAGTGCATGAGCTAAGTCTCTTGGATGTACATTTATGTGAGTATATAAATAGTAGAGAATCTTGTATTGAGAAGGGGTAAGTCCGTTAGGATCTTGTTTCAAAGCATCTGGAAGAATGAATCTATCGACAAGATTATTGAAAATTTCAACGTGGTGAACAATAGATACCATCAATATACCTCTTGAAATTGATTAATTTAATTAATTACATATCAGTCTTTTCCTAGACTTACTTCAAGGACGAAAAAATAAACGAATAGATTTTAATGATTAAGGTTCACTAATTTTTGCACAGAGCAAGGACTATTTGTAAGTAGGGCTTTCGATTATTGACAATAGGTCTCAAATAGGGTATCATTTATTGAGAATAAATCTCAATAAGAGGGAGAGACATATAATGACACTCAATAAATTGCAGCCAGGTCAAAGAGCGACCTTACAGGATCTACCCCAAGGCTTAGTCCGGATTCAAGCTGTCCGGTTAGGTCTTATGCCAGGTACAGAGATAACCTGCGTCTTTCGCGTTAACAGAGGACCTGTAATTATCAGTAAGAATCTTCAGCAAATTGCAATAGGGCAGGAACTTGCACGTCAGATTACTGTAAATACACAAGCTGAGGAGGGAAAAGCAGTTGGAAAAACAGCAGAGAGGTGGAACTAAACAGAAAAGACTAGTGCTTGTAGGTAATCCTAATGTAGGTAAATCAGTTGTCTTTAATTATCTTACCGGAATGTATGTTGATGTCTCTAATTTTCCTGGGACAACCGTGGAGATCGCGTCTGGGACTTATAAAAATTATCTTATTATGGACACTCCGGGAATCTATAGTGTCTCATCTTTCAACGATGAGGAAAAGGTAGCTAGAGACGTCATTTTAGAAGGAGATATTCTGTTAAATGTTGTTGATGGCGTTCATCTAGAAAGAGATCTGTTTTTAACCTTACAGCTTGCTGAAATGGGAATACCACTAATAGTTGCTGTGAATATGATGGACGAAGTTAAAAGGCAAAAGATGGAGCTGGATTTGGATGCTCTAGAAAACTATTTAGGTGTCCCAGTTATTCCCATAATAGCAGCGCAGAAAGCGGGCCTCGAAGAACTGACAGAAAAACTTCACTTGGCAAGACCAGGCAGAAAGAGCC
This sequence comes from Bacillota bacterium, assembly GCA_028708605.1. GTDB lineage: Bacteria > Bacillota > DTU065 > DTU065 > DTU065 > DTU065. The sequence continues at coordinate 48,230 of JAQVYS010000001.1, read as the reverse complement.
AAGAGATTGAAAAACTCATGAAGCCTTTTATTGGTCGTGAGATTTCTGATGTAAAACTCCTTCTTGCGTTAGAAGATGATCTGCAAATTGATGATATCCCGGATAAACGTGAGGAGATTTATTTTGCAAGAAGAATGCATGTAGATGAGTTATGTAAAACAGTAGTTAGGTATAAAAATCAGAAAAGAGGAATAGGAGATCGGATTGGCGACCTCTTACTTAAGCCAGCAGTTGGTGTTCCAATTCTGTTTTTAATGCTTTATCTCGCTTACCAGCTACTTGGCGTATTTGTTGCGGGAAATGTGGTTGACTATTTAGAAGGTCTGATGCAAAGCACCTATGAACCATGGATACAGGGTGTTGTAAGCTATTTAGTACCTGAAGGCTCAATTGTTGCAGAGATTCTAGTCGGCGAATTTGGAATCTTAACAATGACTGTTACTTATATTGTTGCTTTGATACTTCCTTTAGTTATAGCGTTTCATTTATTTTTATCGATTTTAGAGGATTCAGGATATCTACCTAGGTTAGCAACTTTGCTAGACCGTGGGTTCCATAAGATTGGGTTAAATGGTCGTGCTGTTATTCCTATGGTTTTGGGATTTGGTTGTGTTACTATGGCTTCTATTAGCACTCGCATTCTTGGGTCAGACAGAGAAAGACTTATTGCTATTGTACTTTTAAGTCTGACAATTCCCTGTTCAGCCCAGCTTGGTGTTATAGCAGCGCTTCTTTCTCAAATAGGTTTTGGCTATTTTATTTTGTACGTTTTAATAATCCTAGCTGTTTTTTTGGCTACTGGGACCTTACTAAACAGAGTACTTCCAGGGAAAACAACCGATCTTTTAATTGACATTCCACCGATGAGAGTGCCTCTTATAAAAAACGTCTTGCAAAAGACTTGGAGTAAATCAATGCACTTTTTAAAAGAGGCAGGTCCTATTTTTGCAGTTGGTGCTCTATTGATTGGGGTATTAAATGTGACTGGCGCTTTAGAGTTTCTCCAAAACCTTACAGCTCCTTTAGTCGTTAGTTGGATGAAGCTTCCTAAAGAAGCAGCTACTGCTTTTATAATGGGTATTATTAGACGTGATTTTGGAGCTGCAGGCTTTTTTAATATGGCTTTGTCTAAAGAACAGACTTTAGTTGCTATGACAACACTTACACTTTTTGTTCCATGCATAGCTAGTATTATAGTTATCTTAAAAGAAAGAGGTATAAAACAGGGACTTTTGGTCTTTGCAAGCTGTATATTTGCAGCTTTTCTAGTAGGAGGAGTATTGGCACAATTTGTAGCATAAAAGGGGATTTTTTATGAGTGAGATTAAATGTTTGAATTGCGGTTTAAAAATTAAGATAAAAGATCTATTAAGTACTCGTTGCATGCGATGCGGTGAAAAGATACCAAGTAGCTGTTATAGTTGCAAGGGGAACTGCCTAACCTGCCAAGCAGCACGCAAGTAAGTAAAGAAAATAAGAGCAAAAAAGTCATCTATCTATTGGAGATAGATGACTTTTATATAGCAATTATTGTTATACAGATAAGACGGATTGAACTTCAGGTATATTTTCTTTTAGAATGCGCTCGATGCCGTTTTTTAGTGTAAGGGTAGACATTGGGCAACCGGCACAGGCGCCAACAAGACGAACTCTTACGATACCGTCTTCGCTTACATCAATTAATTCAACATCCCCGCCATCGGCTTGAAGGCTAGGACGAATTTTATCCAAAATAGCTACTACTTTTTCTTTCATTACAAGACCTCCTCTTAAAATAGATCTATTTATATTAATAGTGTTACAGAAAAAAGAATCCTTACTATGGATCTCGGTTTAATTCTAAGTAGTTTACTGTTACTTGTCAAGGCATAAACATAGCTTCTTCTTATTATTTAACTGGCTCTTATTCTCTTTCTAAGTCGTGTAAAGTAAAAGAAAACTATAATTTATTAAACTTTATAGTACGAAGAGCGAAAGGAAAAGGAATAATTTAACAATTATAGAAATTATGGGTTAAGCGAATGTTTGGTTGATTGCGTTAGAGAAACGTTGAGGTGGTAGATAGGTATGGTTCTTGCAAAAACTTCACCTATTGGCACTCCTAACTCAACTACTTCAGTAGTTGAATTAGGTTTTTCGACCCGTGCAGTAAGAGCTCTTTTGGATGCTGGTCTTGACACATATGGGAAAATATCTAGCATCAAATTTGAAGAGCTGTTAGAGATCCCAAAACTTGGACAAGTTACTGCAACAGAGATAACTAGAAAGATCGCTAATCTAAATCTCGAGGTTCACAAAGAGAAAACTGACAACATATCATCAGTCGAAGAAGATAATAATCTCGATCTTTTAGTTCTAGCATTAAACCGTAGGGCATTGCAAAGCTTGACTAATGCAGGTATTTCTACTTTAGGAGAGCTAGTTTCCTTAGATAAAAAGACATTACTACAGATCAAAGGCATAGGCGAAAATACTTATAAGCATATTCAAAAGGCTATTAAAGTTTACTATCTTCAAAAAGATCAAGGCGATTTAGTGTTGTCTAACTTAGGCTTAGACAACAGAACTCTTAATGCCCTGAGAAGAAACAAGCTTTTTTATGTTAGCCAACTAGAACATATGAGTATAGAAGAGCTCTCTAACCTTCGAGGAATAGGTTCTAGTTCACTTGAGAATTTATTAAGACGTTACAGTCTTGTAACTGGCAAGAAAATTTCTAGTTGTAAAGAGATGTACCAAGTAGGTGGTATCGACGAGTACAAGACCCCAATTGAAAGCCTTGATTTTACAAACAGAGCGTATAATGCTTTAAAAAAGAGTGGTTTTCGCTATGTAGAGGAAATTGCTAATCTAAAAGAATCTGACTTGCTTAACATCGCAAATATTGGTGCGAAATCTCTTGAAAGCATTCAATATGAACTGAATAGATATTATAGTAGTCCTAATTCGGAGCTAATAGAATTCCAAACACTAGACGAATACATCCATCTTATACAGGAGACTTTATCTAGCAGGCAAAAGGACATTTTAAATAGACGTTTAGCAATTTTTGCTTTATCTCCAGAGACACTCGAAGCTATCGCAGAAGATTATAATATATCTAGAGAAAGAGTTAGGCAGATAGAAAAGAAGGCTCGTAAAAAACTGTTTGCAGCATCAAATATAAAGGCGGCAGAATCTTTATTTGTTGTATTTAGAAAAACTCTTGAAGATGCAGGTGGGATAGCAAATATAAGTCTTATTAAATCCCAGATACTAAAAAAACACAAAGCTACTAATGTTAACCCATCAAGCGTCATTCCTCTGTTTCTAAGTCTTTCAGGTTGCAAAGAGTTATCAGATGGTCTTTGGGCACTAAATAAGATAGATAAAGAGCAGGTCGATCTCATCGCATATGAGGCTGAATCTATTATAATAAAGAGTGGGCCACTTTCTTTAGATGTTTTAGCTAAGATGATTGTAGCAACCTATAATAAGGATGAGGATTTAATTAGGTCTTCGATTAGTAATTCTAAAAAGCTAGCCTTACTACCCGACCAAACAGTGGAACTTACAAGAAAATCACTACTTATCAAAAAAAGAAGAGTAGATTATGCAAAAGCTGTTATAAAGAAACTAAACCGCCCAGCACATTACAGAGAAATAACTGAGCTAATTAACGAAATGTTGCCTGACAAAGCTCATTACTCACCGAAGTCGATTCAGGTAGCTTTAGGTTCTTCTCTGGACTTTGTGAGAGTAAAAGTTGGTACATATGCTTTAAAAGAGGAATTCATTGACTAAAAAGTATATAGTTTGAGGAATAGGAGACTCAACTCTTATTCCTCATTATTTTGTAAGTGGAAAAAGGTGATTATCTAGTTAGTGGAGAAATTTTATAAAGATAAATAGGTGAGGTGGTGGAGAAGTTTGTTAAAAATTGTTGTTATATTTATTATGGTACTTTCAAGCATTGTAAGTGCAAACGAAGCATTTGAAGACCAAGGGTTCGATAATTGGTATCTTCAGCAAAAAGATTGGGTAATGACAGAAGATAGTCTATCATGGCCACACGTAAGCTGGGCTGAAGCTAGACTTGGCGGTTTTAACTGGGTAGATTATGATCTAACTTTTGTAGTTAAGCCTGAAGAGTATGGCAAAGACGGCCAGGTGAGACTTTATTTTAGACAGACTAAGCCTTTCCAAACTTATAGTCTGAATATAACCGCAGATAACATTACTTTAAGTCGTTTTGACGCATCTGTAGAGAACTATCGAGTACTTGAAGAAGCTAATGTAGGGGTTAAACCTAACCAAGAGGCTAAAATAAGGTTAAATGTTAAAGGCAATGATTTTTTTGTTTACTTGAATGATGAGCTCATTATTGAAGCTTATAGTATTAAGTATAAAAGTGGCGGTATTGCATTCTGGGCAGAAAATAGTAAATTTATTGTAAGCAACTTTACAATATCTGGGTCAAAAGATCCTACTTTAGTATCTACAGATCTTGGATATTTTCCTAAAGGTGATCCACGAAGTGGTGGCGTTAACGACCTTATGTTGATTTATAATAACGTTGGCTCAAACTGGATGATGATTGATGCACTTCCTTACGTAGCCTACATTTCTCCAATATATCCAGATTATCAGCTAAACGTAGAGGATTATTTCTTTGATTCGTTTTTGTTCTTAGCGTTAACTGCTCCTGATGGCCATGCATTTGATGCACCATCTAGAGGTACACCAGCTGTAAAGGAACACTGGCAATGGTTTATTGATAAGATATTTGATGGTACCAATCAGTTGTCTGCCTTTGAAAGAGCCTATGAAGTTGCTAATGAACAGTTAGGAGAAGATGCAAAAGGAAAGATCTATATCATGATTCCTAATCCGATGTCAGAGATTAAGGATTTTGGTGATGTAGATGGAACCGGCTCTCTTAATTTCTCTTGGGGAGATGCTAAAAAGGCTACAGATCATCGCTTTAGGGCTGTTAAATGGTATATCGATGAAGTCCTCAAGAAATGGGAACAAGCAAACTATCAAAATTTAGAGCTTCTTGGTTTTTACTGGGTTGAAGAAGCTATCCATTATGGCGTTCCAGGCGAAGTAGAGCTGATTAACAAAGTTACAGACTACATCCATGAATTTGATCTCAAACACACTTGGATTCCGTACTTTACTTCATCAGGTCACAATCGTTGGGAGGAAGCGGGCTTTGATTTTGTAATGCATCAGCCAAATCATATGTTCAGCTCAACTTCCACTATTGACAGATTTTTGCATCTATCAAACTATGCTTTGAGATATGGACAGGGTATTGAGATTGAAGCAGAAGGAAGTAGTGTAACCAATGATCTTATAAAGAGAAAGAAATTCATTGATTATCTCCGAGCAGGTGTGACTTTTAACTGGCAGAAAGACGCTCTTCATGGTTATTACCAAGGTACACACTACTTTGGTTCTTGTGGTATATCTTCAGATCCATATGCTAGAGAGATTTATGAACTTGTTTACCAGTATGTCAAAGGTGAATTCGATGAGCCTTTAGGAACGAAATAATGATTTGTAAAGAGCCCCTCGGGGCTCTTTTTTTTTACTAGCGATTAAAATATAGAGAAATAAAGAGGTTTATTAGAGAGTAAAGGGAGAAATAGTTCTTAACAAGTTAAGCTCTTTTTCTGAAGATCTTAAAGGTGATTTTAAGAGAGTGAATAATTTATTTGTAGATATGGGATTTGAGTTTTTATGGCTTTATAGTCCAAGTAGAAATTTACGTGAGAAAGTATAAGGAAGCTCAAAAAGGCGGGATTGGGATGTTTGTACATACACATGTTCATACAGACGGTAGTCTCCAAGATGGACTTAGTACCGTTGAAGAAATAATAAAAAAAGCAGCAGAAGATGGGCAACCAGCTGTTGCCATAACTGACCACGGCAATATGTTCCGCGAAACTAAAGCTCATAAGCTTGGCAAGAAATATGGTGTAAAAATTATTAGTGGGTGTGAGCTTTACTTGTCTAGAGGTAAAAAAGGCGAGAAGACCCCAAAACCATATCATTTAATTGCACTGGCAAAAAACGATCAGGGTTACCAGAACCTAATCCGGCTTGTAAGCTTAGGTCAGAGGCAATTTTACTACAGACCTCAAATATACTGGGAGGATCTTGAAGAGTTTCACGAAGGGATAATCTTTCAATCTGCTTGCCTTGGAGGCGCCGAATCTCAGCTCATACTAGCAGGTTTTAGAGATGAAGCTAAAGCAGAGGCTTTAAGGAGAGATGAACTTTTTGGGCGAGGGAACTACTATCTTGAACTCCAGAATCATGGCATGGCAGAGCAATTGGTTGTAAATAGAGAATTGATTGAGATTAGCAAAGCTACTGGTATTCCTCTAGTTGCTACCAACGATTCACACTATACGGAACAGAACCAAGCGGAACTACATCGTGTCTTGTTGTGTCTGCAATGGGGTATAACACTAGATGAATACTCTGAAAGAGCAGAAGAAGCATTCTCAAATGAGCATTATTTTAAAACTGCTGAGCAGATGCGTTTGTTATTTGCGGATGTACCAGAGGCAATAGAGAATACGCTTGTTATTGCTGAAAAATGCGAATTTGAAATGAAATTCGGAGAGTTACATTTGCCAGAGTTTCCTATAAGCGGGGGCAATTTACACGATTATTTTAAGCGCCAAGTAGCACTTGGACTAGATTTTAGATACGGTAAAACCCCTAGTCCAGATGTTCTAGAACGTACTCAATATGAGATGAAGGTTATAGAACAGATGGGCTATGAATCGTATTTTTTAATTGTTAGTGACTTTATTAATTGGGCTAAACAAAATGATATTCCAGTCGGACCTGGGAGAGGATCTGCAGCAGGTTCAATAGTTGCTTATCTTTTAGGTATTACTGAGATTGATCCTTTAGTCCACGACTTGCTTTTTGAGCGTTTTCTTAACCCAGATCGTATTGGGATGCCAGATATTGACGTTGATATCTGCCAAAGAAGAAGACAGGACGTTATTAATTATGTTAAAGACAAATACGGAGAGGATCATGTCGGACAGATCGTTACATTTGGAACCTTTGGGGCTAGAGGTGTTGTAAGAGACATTGTCCGTGTTTTAGGGCTTCCATATAGTTTAGGAGATAAAATTGCAAAGTCAATCCCTACCACCTTAGGAATGACTATTGATAAGGCTTTAGAGGGAGAACTAGGACAGCTATGCAACCAAGACCCAGAGATTAATCGCGTTGTAGTCTACGCAAAAGGGCTCGAAGGTAATGCAAGGCATGCGTCGCTACACGCAGCAGGTATAGTCATTACACCAAAACCGATTTATGAATATGTACCTATGTATCGGGCTGCTGAGGATACCTATGCTGTCCAGACCGATATGGACGCCACAGAAGAGCGTGGATTATTAAAGATGGACTTCTTAGGCCTAAGAAACTTAACCATCATTGATGACACAATTAAGACGCTACCTAGGAAACTAGATTTAGCTTCACTGAAGTTAGATGATCCAGCAACATACCAGCTTCTTCAGGAAGGAGATACTCTTGGAGTATTTCAACTAGAGTCAGATGGTATGAGAAATCTATGTAGGCGGATAAGACCAACAGAATTTGAGGATATAACAGCTCTAATTGCATTATATCGCCCGGGGCCTCTTGAAAGTGGTATGGTAGATGATTTTATTGCCTGCAAGCATGGTGAAAAAGAAGCACATTACCTTCATGAAAAACTAATACCAATTCTTAAACCAACTTATGGGGTATGGGTTTATCAAGAGCAGCTGATGAGTGCGTCGATTATTTTAGCGGGCTATACTAGAGGAGAAAGTGATGAGCTGCGTAAAGCTGTTGCTAAGAAAAAGAAGGATCTAATGGACAAGCATCGCGAGATGTTTATTAGTGGAGCAAAAGAGAAGGGCTTGATTACTGAAGAAGAAGCTACTCAGCTTTGGGATGAGGTCTTTGTAGGCTTTGGAAGCTACTGCTTTAATAAGGCACACAGCGCAGCTTATGCCCTAATCGCCTATCAAACCGCCTATCTTAAGGCACACTATCCAGTAGAGTTTATGACAGCTCTTTTAAACAGTGTTATCGATAATTCAGACAAGACAACAGCATATTTGGAGTATATTAAAAAGCAATTGATGATAAATGTCTTAAATATAGATATCAATCATAGCGAGGCATACCACACCGCTTTAGAAGGCAACATTCGCTTAGGTCTCGGGGTGACCAAAGGAGTTGGTATTGGTCTTGCAAGTCAAATAGCTGAAAACCGTCAAACCGAAAGCTATCAGGATATCCTTGATCTATGTACAAAAAACAAAGACTCTCTTGATAGTAGAGCTTTGGAAAATCTTATTAAAGCAGGTGCATTAGATGAATTTGGTCCTCGCGAGAGCTTGCTTGAAGTATCAAAGTTGGCACTTGATCGAGCAAAGAAAGATAATGCTAACCAACTTTCTCTTTTTGAGCCAGAGGACGTTTCGTTAGAACTTCCAATTATGCCTAAAAAAGGTTTAAAGGAGTACCTAGACTATGAAAAAGAAGCACTAGGGTTTTATTTGTCAGGGCATCCTCTTGATGCATATGCGGATGTTCTTAAAAAGTATCGCCTAGATAGTATAAAAGATCTACCAGAAAGATCGGACGGCTCTGAGGTTGTCCTAGCGGGAATAATAACTAAGGTAAATCTCTACTCTGACCGTAAAGGGCAAACTATGGCTTTTATTGATGTTGAAGATTTTTTAGGCTCTGTGAGCATAACTGTATTTAGTGATATCTATAGCAAGTTTAGGCCAGAGACTGGAGAGGTCTACTTTATTAAGGGTGTATTGCAGTTTTCAAACTTTGGAGAAAAAGAAGAGATTAAGGTTGTAGCTAAAAAACTTCTCCCAATCGATGATAGAAACCAAGAAAAAACTTCGAGAGCGTAAGTAAGTTAGGCTGTGCTTTTTCTAGCACAGCCTAATTTAGTGATTTGTGCACATAGCGTTTTCTGAATTAAGATCAGAATCTTCGTTTTCTAGAGGCTCAACATGAATCAGAACATCCTTTAAGGGTGTTATTTTATTAATAAGGCAAAGGCGGATCGTTTCTGATAGTTCATGAGACTGAAAGACAGTTAATTTCGGGCAAGCATACATGGTCATGTCAGCATACACACTGTTCCCATAATGTCTAAGTCTTAACAGGTTTTCATTAATTACAATATCTTTTTCCGTGCAAATTGATATTATCATCTTCCTTATTGACTCATCTTTTTGCTTATCCATAAGTTCGTCTACGGTTTTTTTCCAGATAGATATTCCCATTTGGAATATTAATATAGCTACTAGTAGTGCGCTGACTCCATCCATAAAATAAAGACCTCTAGTTGCAGCAAAGATACCGATTAATGTACCAACAGAAGACAGTGCATCAGAGCGGTGATGCCAAGCATCAGCGCTGAGAGCTTGGCTGTTATATTTTTTACCTACCCATGCAGTTAGATGATACATACATTCTTGACTGATTATCGAGATTGAAGCAGCATATAAGGTTATTGTACTTGGAGGACCAGTTCTGTTAAAGAGATTTACAACTCCGGTTTTAAAGGTAGTAAAGGAAGCAGTTAATAAAGCTAAACTAAGGACTTTAGCTGCAATAGATTCAGCACGTCCATGACCATAGGGATGCTCTTTATCAGCAGGTTGTCTAGAGACCCAAAGAGATATCATAACGATGATTGTTGTAAAAACATCACTAAGAGTGTGGACTCCATCTGCAATCATTGCAGCAGAATTTCCCAAAAAACCTGTAGCTAGTTTGAAAGAGGCGAGTACAATATTGACAACTAGAGTTAGCATACTCACCTTTATACCCAGATGATTCAAGGTGGCTACCTCCTAATCTCTTTAGGCTGGTGTTTTAACCTTCCTTTAGATAGTTTGCTTAACATATTATACGCAGGAGGTAACGGATCTGGGATTAATTTGCACAAAAGAAAGAAAAAATAAAATTGTTTATTATAATTGCAAATGAGAATCAAAAACAAAAGGCGTTAAAAAAAGCTATCTATCAGATAGCCTAAGTGAAGTTATCATTATAAAGCCGAAGACAAAGCTTTAAGTTTGTAGTCTCTTAAAAACTTTTCAATAGCTTTTTTGTCTAAAATACGCTGATTAGTTGATCCTCTGTAGGGTAGTGTTAAGACTTTCTTTTCTTGTACAAAAGGACCGTCAATTAACACGTCAATATGTTCTAGAAACTCAATAGCACTTGGAACCTCAGCTAGGTTTTCTAGAATGTAGCCTGTGTAAACTACTAGGTCACAGTCCAATTCTTTTATCCCTTTTGCTAGGTGAGCTAATGGATATGCTTGGCAAAAAGGTTCACCACCAGTAATAGTCACACCTTGAAGATAGGGGTTTTCTTTCTTAGCAAAAGCAATTTTTTCTAGAAGTTCATCAGCTGTAAATGAAGTACCACCAAAGAAGTCCCAGGTATCAGAGTTATGACAACCAGAACATTGATGCGGACAACCTTGGACAAAGATAGTATAACGCACACCTGGTCCGTCTACATAACTTTCAGGTACGATTCCAGCCATTCTTATTACATATTTTGATAATGGTGCGCGGGCACTCATTTAAGTACACCTCTTTGTTGATTTTATTTAGACTTGTGATAGTTCTTATAGACTAGTTTATCATAGATTAAGATAAAGTACACAGAGGAGTTGTGGTTGTTTGAATAAGTCAATAAAAAAGGTTGTACTTAGATTAAAGTACAACCGTAATGGTTCAAGTAGTTAAGCCTACTCATCATCATGATAATAGTAATAGTAATGAGTATAGTACGAACCATAGGATTTTTGAGGATCAGCTCTATTTAGAACCACTCCTAAAATATTCGCTTTGGCATTTAAAAGCAACTCTTTTGCAGCAACTGCAGCGCGTCTATCTGTAGAACCACTTGCAACTACAAGCAAATACCCGTCTATAAGTGGGCTTACGACTAACGGATCTGTAACAGAAATAACAGGAGGCAAGTCATAAATAATTATATCGTACTTTTCTCTAAGCTGTTCGTGCAGTTCCTTCATTTTCTTTGAACCTAAAAGTTCGGATGGATTTGGTGGAATAGCGCCAGCGGGTAAGAGTTTGAGATTTTCAACCTCAGTATCAACGATACAGTCATCTATTGTTTTTGTACCAGTTAAAATCTCGGTAAGACCTGCAGGTCTTCTATGCAACCCAAAAATCTTGTGAAGAGACGGGCGTCTTAAGTCAGAATCTATAATTAATACATTATTACCGCTTAAGGCCATAGCAACAGCAAGGTTAGAAGCTATAGAGGATTTGCCTTCAGTAGGGCCAGAGGAGGTAAAACCAATAACTTGAATAGGCTCATCTGCGCTGGCATAAGTGATGTTTGTTCTCAGAAGCTTAAATGCTTCAACGGCTGGTGATTTAGGATCTAATTTGGTGATCAGAATGTTGTTGTTTTTAATTTCTTTTACTCTTCTTCTTGCCACGAGATTCACCACCTTCGCTAGCGATTTCTGGAATAGCTGCTAAAACTGTTAGTTCGAGATACTCTTCGACATCCTGTTTTGTGATAATCGTGTTATCAAGGTACTCAAAGAGGAAGGCTAACATAGCAGCAAGGAAAAGGCCGAGGAAGGAAGCTACAGCAACATTCATCTTCTTCCTAGGACTTACAGGACTATCTGGAGTGATAGCTCTGTCGACTACTTGAATATTTGCCGATTGCATGGCCTCTTGAATGCGATATTCTTCTTTTGTTTGAAGAAGCATTGTATATATGCTTTCAGTTACCTGGAAATCACGAGTAAGCCTAGCAAGCTCTATCTCTTTTTCAGGCAAGTTATCAAACTCTTTTTCAGTGCTCTTTATTAGTTCTGTTAAAGCAGAAATTCGAGCTTCAAGCGCAGTAATGCTTGATTGGGTTTGGCTGATAGAGACTATTAACTGTTGATACAAGGGGTTTGTAGTCTCGGTTTGAGATGTTACGATTTGTTCAACCTGTAAATTCAACTGGTTTTTTAAGGTCTCAATCTCTTTTTCTAGGTTTTTGACTTCCCTACTACCTGGAGTGCTCTTAGTTAGTAGTACTTGTAGTTCAGTCTCTTTAGCAACCAATTGGGATTTTATGTTGGTAACAAGAGGGTTTGTCCCGATTACTTGAGATGAGATGTAGGTGTTGGTCTCTTTTTCTAATTGGATAAAAAGTTCGTCGAGTTTAGCTTCTAGTTCTCTCATGGAGACAGTTGCTTCGCTGCGAGAAACATCATAAGTTGTGATCTTATTAATAATAGCTTTAGCTTCTTCGCTAGGGTCTATGATCTTTTCTGCACCCTTAAATTCACTTAAGCTATTTTCAGCACTACTGAGAGTTTCTTCTAATGTGCTTAGTTGTTGCTCAATAAAGTCACGTGCAGATCGTGCTTCTTCACGGTTATACAGTAGAGATGATTCGATAAAAGCGTCAACTAATGCGTTGACAGCGTTTTTAGCAAATACTGGGTCTTCGCTTTGGTATGTTATACGGATAAAATCTGTTCCTTGTACAGGCTGTACAGAAAAACTTTTTCTAAAGCTGTTTAAATCTTCAGTTCCAAGCTCAAAGTCTAAGCTGAGAAGCTGGGCTGTATTATAGGATAATGTACGGCTCTTAAGTATTTCCACACTATTTTGGATCTCATTGCGAGTTTGCCCAGTTATGTCGCCAAACAACATTGAACTAAGTCCCGCTCCAGAGCCTTCGCGAATGAGAATTCTAGCATCAGCTTCGTAGATAGGTGGCATTAAGGAGCTTAAAACACCTGCTATGATAGCGGCAACTAAGGTTAAACCAATAATAAGATACCAATACTTTTTAAGTATATTAATAAAATCTATTAGTTCTAGTTCCAAACGAACATCCCTCCTGAAAACAAATAACTTGTCTTAGTTTAGTTCAACACAGTATTTAACTCTCCTTCTAAATACTAGCTGATAAAATGAAGGCAGCCCATTTGGGCTACCTTTTTAGACTTTGTATTTTTCCTCTTCTTTTTTGCGGCGATAGCTAACATAGATTGAACCCGCAAAAGCAACAGCTAATCCAATGATCATTCCCTTCCATGCCGTTAAGCCTAATAGGGAACCAAAAAGCAATCCTGCTATACCGCCGAACAAAGTCCAAAGAATAATGTCGTGCACTTTCAACATGTTCCCCTCCTTTATTCGATTAAGGTAAAAAGCCACCCACTCTTTACCCTGTAAATATTATAACATAATTTCCAGAATAATCTGTAGGCGATATTTTGCTCTTATAACCAAAAAAACTGAAAGAGAGACTCAATCGGAGTCTCTCTTTGAAAAATCTAACGATAACACGAATTCTCTTAGCTGCTCTTTCGATAAAATATTGCCCTGCGAAACTAGGTGTCCGTTTATAACTATCCCTGGAACCTCGAGGCAACCATAATTTACTATTGATGCTAAATCATCGATCCGCTCTAATTTATAATCGATATTTAACTCTTCTAAAACAGACACTAGATTACGTTCTAATACCGAGCAGTTGCCTGAGCAGCATGCTCCTAAAAGCCTAATATCGAGAGACTTTTCCATAAAAAACGCCTCCTTAAGCTTTTTTATGAGGTTGTCTATTTTGGTATTCTGCTTTTTTGCCTGTTGTAAAGCGATGCAGATAGCTCAAATAGCCTGTTACTCTGCGTACGCGGTTGATTCTAGTAGAACCACAAACTGGGCATTCATTATCAACTATACCACTATAAGCACAATCGACACATTCGTCGATAGGAAAGTTCACTCCAGCATAACCCATATCAGAAGCTGCCATTTTTCTGTGCAGACTTTCGAGAGCCTTAGGGTTGTTTTCAAGTGGAGATTCTACTTCGACGTAGGAGATGTGACCTGCGTTACAGTATTTATGATATGGACCTTCAAGGGCAATCTTATTAAATGCAGAGATTTGATAGTTAACTGGAATATGAAAAGAGTTGGTGTAGTAGTCTTTGTCTGTGATCTGTGGAATAGTACCGAATTCCTTTTTGTCTAGTGCAATAAATCTGCCACTTAATCCCTCTGCAGGGGTTGCATAGCAAGTACAATTTAACTTTTCTTTGTCTGTAATATCATCACAATAAGCTCTGATATGACTTACGATTGCCAGACCAAGTTCTTGAGAGATGTCACTTTCTCCATGGTGCTTTCCTGTAAGAAGAATGAGTGCTTCAGCAAGACCAATAAAGCCAATGTTAATGGATCCGTGCTTCATGGCTTCCCAAATACTCTGATTTGGAGATAGATCATCAGACCCCATGTACAGGTGTTCTCCCATAACAAAAGGTATGTCGCTAACAGTGCGTTGCTTTAAAACCTCTACCCGGTGGAGTAACTGCTTTTTGCACAGAGCCAAGGTTTGATCTAGTTTTTCAAAGAAGGTTTCTGTACTACCTTCTGACTCTAAAGCTAGTTTAGGCAGATTAATCGATACAGGAGCGATACTTCCTCTAGCTTCGGATGTTGACTCGCCGTAGATATTGTCTATTAAACGGCTACGGCAACCCATGTAGCTTGTTTTGTCTCCAAAAGGCTTATTCATGCTCGAATCCATGAATGAGAAAGTCGGATTCATTCTACGACCTGCAACCTTTAGTGCTAGTTGGTAGAGATCATAGTTGGGATCTTCTGGGTTAAAGTTTACACCAGTTTTTAGTCTAAAAACTACATTGGGGAAAATTGGTGTTTCGCCCCGGCCAAGACCAGCGTAGAATGCCTTGAGGAACTGTTCAGTAATTAGCCTACCCCTAGGTGTAAGGTCTGTACCTAGATTAACCGATGAAAACGGCACTTGAGATCCTGCTCTAGAATGCATGGTGTTTAAGTTGTGAATAGTAGCCTCCATTGCCTGATAGACTTCTCTTGTAATGCTGGCCTTTAATTGAGTCTCTTCATCGGTCAAGTCACTTCCGAGCAAATCATCGTATCTTTGATCTACGAACTTAGCTAAAGACTTGTCCATCCAAGGAATGGATTGTCCTCCATACATATCATTTTGCGAAGACTGCATGATAATACACATTAAAGCTGCTGCAGACCCTATTCTTTTTGGAGGCCTAATAAAGCCATAGCCAGTTGAAAAGCCGTTTTTAAGAAGCTTATCAAGAGGTATTTGCATGCAATTTAATGTTTTACCATAGCTATCAAGATCATGGATATGAATGTATCCCTCTTTATGAGCTTTAGCGATGTCTGTTGGTAGTAGTTCGTTTTCGTAGTACCATTTGGAAGCGGCACTTGCAATCTGCAATAGTTTTGCAGAGAAATTATGACCTACATTAGCATTACCTTCGATACCGATAGGTGATTCTTTAATAATAGCACCAATCTGTTTAAGAAGGTTTGATGCTTCAGCACGAGATTTGGTGCGATTTTCGCGATAGGTAAGGTAAGTATCTGCAAGGCTTCCAAGATCATTTTCCTTTAATACTTTGATTACAACATCCTGAATGTTTTCAACGTGTGGTGTAGTAAATTGTGGGAAATCTGTGCCTATGACTCGAATAACTTCAGAGGTCATAAGCAGAGCTATCTCCTGTGGACGTGATAGTCCGTCTTGTTCAGCAGCCTTGGCAATTGCTTTAGTGATTTTGGTAGCATCAAAAGCAACGATGCGTCCATCACGTTTTCGAACTTCCTTGATGCCTTCTGAATCCCAATCAAAATCTGGACGTAAATTGTATACAGCCATTTTATCACCCCATTTTCTGATACTTACCCGATGGATTTATATTATCTACCTATAATATAAAAAGCAAATCGAGGGTAGTGTTATTTAAGGTAAATATAGAAGTCTTTTTTACTCTAGCCTGCTTTTAGACCAGTAGACGTAAAAAGGGTAAAATAACATTATCTAAAAGAAACTTAGGTAAGAAATTTACATTTTAAGAAGGAATATGATATCGTTGAGACGTATTGTTTTATATTCAAAAAGTAAGGTGAAAAAAAGAGGTTTGAAAGGAGTAGTTTTCGTTGAGCAGAGTTATGGGCCCTGATTTGGAAAAGATCATTATTTCCCAAGAGCAACTTGAAAATAGAGTACAAGAATTAGGTAAACAATTAACTAAGGATTATCAGGACAAGCAGTTAATTGTAATTGGGATTTTGCGAGGAGCAACAATTTTCCTAGCTGACCTTGTCCGTGAGATAGATCTGCAGATGGAAATCGATTTTATGGCAGTATCTAGTTATGGTTTAGCGACAAAGAGCTCTGGAGTTGTACGTATTATTAAGGATTTAGAGTCAACAATTGCTGGTAGAGACGTACTTATAGTTGAAGATATTGTAGATAGTGGACTAACGCTAAAGTACATCGTTGAAAATCTACAGTCTAGAAAACCAAATAGCATCGAAATTTGCACATTATTAGACAAACCGGCCAGAAGAGTAGAAGGTATTGACGTAAAATACAATGGTTTTGTAATTCCTGATGAATTCGTAGTCGGCTACGGTCTTGATTACGCTGAAAGATATAGAAATTTACCTTATATCGGAGTTCTAAAACCTGAGATTTATACGACCTAGAAAGATAAAGCTTGTGTGGCATTTTGCATAGAAAAAGGAGGGTGGCTGCAATGTTCCAAGCAGTCTTTTGTGGATTTTTGCAGCATTTTGCATGAACAATAGTCTTCATGACGAATTGATTTTAATTATTGATTTCGGGTCTCATTCCAGCCAAAAAATAACTCGTCTAATTAGGAAAGAGCACGTGTACTGTGAGGTATTGCCATATACTAAAGCAATCTCTGCGATAAACGAGAAAAAGCCAAGAGGTATTGTTCTGGCTACTAACCCAACTACCCACCAGGAAGACGGTCTTAAAGTCTTAAGAGAAATTAGAAATTTCAATATTCCGGTGTTAGGAATAGGCAGTGGTACAGAGTTCGCGTCTGAAAAAGTAGAGATACCTGAAGGTATAACGAAGGTTAAGGATTTTCTGTTTAGGACTTGTAAGCTAAAGGGTACTTGGAACATGTCTTCTTTTGCACAGAAAGCTATAAGTGATATTAAAGAGCAGGTAGGAGACAATAAAATCATTTGTGGCCTTAGTGGTGGCGTGGATTCTGTTGTAACAGCACTTCTTGTCCACAAAGCAGTAGCCGATCAGTTGACTTGTATTTTTGTAGATCATGGTTTTATGCGCTTAGGCGAAGCAGAGGAAGTAGTTGAAACCTACAAGAAGCGGTTCAACCTAAATTTAATCCACGTCGATGCGTCTGAGAGATTTTTAGGATTACTAAAAGGTGTTACAGAGCCAGAAAAGAAGCGTAAGATTATTGGTACAGAGTTTATTCGCGTGTTTGAGGAAGAAGCACGAAAGATTGGCGATGCTAAGTTCTTAGCACAGGGTACAATTTATCCCGATGTAATTGAAAGTGGTACAGATACAACTGCGACAATCAAGAGTCATCATAATGTTGGTGGCTTACCACAGGATATGGATTTTACGCTTGTAGAACCTCTGCGGGAGCTTTTTAAAGATGAGGTACGTACAGTGGGTGTAGAGCTTGGTATGCCAGAACAGATGGTTTTAAGGCATCCTTTTCCTGGTCCAGGACTTGCTATTAGAATAATGGGCGAGGTAACCAAAGAGAAACTAGATATTTTAAGACATGCAGATTCAATATATATAGATGAGATTAAAAAGCATGGCTTATATAATGAGATTTGGCAAGCGTTTTGTGTCTTATCTAACACTCGCACTGTAGGGATCAAAGGCAAGGAACGAACCTATGCGTATGTACTTGGGCTTAGAGCTGTCAATAGCATAGATGCCATGACAGCTACCTGGTATCCGTTCCCACATGATACGTTAGCAAAAATCTCTAATCGATTGATGGAAGAGGTTCCAGAGATAAATCGAGTAGTTTATGATATCTCATCTAAACCACCAGCCACAATTGAGTGGGAGTAGACTAAAACTGTTTAAGAAAAACTAAATCAAATTGGCAGGTATTTCTAGAGCCATAGGTTTTTCTTTACTACGTTTTAAAAAAGACTTAATTATAGAATACGTAGGAAAAAAATGAGGCTCTGAGTTAGCCTCATTTTTATAAGGGGGGGCAGTAAAATGGGATTTAAACTTGATTCAGTGAGTCTTAAAAAGCAAGATAAAGCAATTTTGAAGGACATAAATCTAGATATTCCTATAGGCTCCGTTTTTGTTCTCATTGGCCCGTCTGGATCTGGTAAAAGTAGTCTTCTTAGGCTTTTAAACAGACTCGATGAGCCAACAGCTGGAAGAATCTTGTATAAAGATCAACCAATTGAGTTTTATCCTGTGCAAGAACTACGTAAAGAAGTTGGCATGCTTTTTCAGAACCCTGTTATGGTAGGAGGTACTGTAAAAGACAACATTGCTTTAGGACTTAAGCTACAAAAAAAAGACCTTTCTTATGAGAAGGTCGTAGGACTATTAAAGCGAGTCGGTCTAGAGAAGGAGATCATCGACAAGGATGCATCAGTTTTATCTGGTGGACAAAAACAGAGAGTCGCTCTTGCTAGGGTACTGGCAAATGATCCTAAAGTGTTGTTACTTGATGAGCCTACATCTGCTCTTGATCCAGGAGCTGTATTGCAAGTTAAAGAGACTTTAATCGAGCAGGCAAAAAATGGTTTAACCTTAATATGGGTTACCCATGACATGGATATTGCCTCTGAAGTTGCCACAAATGGAGCATTGCTTGTATCAGGAAAAGTAGTAGTAAGCGGTAATCAAGAAGAGTTGTTTCACGGCAACAATCAAATTGCTCAGACTTTCTTTAAAGGGGAGTTGAAAGAAAGTGAATAACCAAATCAGTAACTTAACCTTTATATTGTCTTGGAGCTTTATTGGCATTGCCATGATGATCACCCTTTGGCAAGGCTTAAAGATGGATAAGGATATTTTAATCAGTGCGATAAGAGCCTTTTTACAACTGTTTGTTACTGGTTATCTTTTACAATTTGTCTTTAATGCTGAAAGTTATTATCTAACTGCTGCAGTTCTTCTCTTTATGACTATTGTTGCAGGGAGAGATGCCAGCAAAAGAGGTAAAGGGCTACCCCATGCCTTTCAGATCGTGACTCTTTCAATTGGCTTAGGTGAAATTGTTACCTTAGGTATTTTGTTATTAATTAAAGTTATTTCGTTTTCGCCTTCAGAGGCTATTCCACTTTCAGGTATGATTTTAGGAAACAGTATGATAGCTGCATCCCTTGCCTTAGAAAGACTTAAAAGTAGCATGGCTCAAAGAAAAAACGAAGTAGAAGCTCTTTTGGCCTTAGGTGCAACTCCAAGACAAGCGTCTAGCAATGCTTTAAGAGAAACGCTTCGGGCAGCAATCATACCGACTGTGGATAGGTTAAAAACGATGGGAATAGTGTCTCTACCTGGCATGATGAGTGGCCTGATCTTAGCAGGCCAAGCACCTACTGAAGCAGTCAAATACCAAATTATTGTAATGTTTATGCTTACACTAACAGTTTCTGTTACTTCCACAGCTATCGGGCTATTTGCGTATAAAGGCTATTTTACTAACTATTGGGGCCTTAAAGAAGAGGTTATTGCGGTTGGCTCAAATTTAGATAAAGCCAAAAAGTAAGCCAACTACGCCACTGGCAAGTAAAATATAGATGGGATTTAGCCAATTTTTCCACGATAAGATACAGGCACCTGCAAAAAGAATAAAGTCTACAGGACGTACAATCGATTGAGGGGCAAGTGATAAGGCGGCTGTAATAATCATAGCAGTGACAGCTGGACGCATTCCTCTTATGCTGTTTTGTGCGTTCTTGTTGTCTTTAAGTTTATTTAAGATTACAGTAAGCAAGGTAATAGCTACAAACGAAGGCAGGACAATTGCCAAAGTTGCAACGACAGACCCCCAAAAACCAGAGAGTTTATAGCCAACAAATGTAGCAGAGTTGATTGCAATAGGCCCTGGAGTCATCTCTGCTGTAGCTATGATATCTAAAAACTCGCTTTCTGTGAGCCAGTGGTTTATTTCGATGATGTCTCTTTGAATAAGAGGAAGCATGGCATAGCCTCCACCAAAGGTAAAGGCTCCGATTTTAAGAAATGAGAGAAAAAGCTTAAGTAACATTACTCTTCACTCCTTTGATAGAGAAACATACCACTTAAAGCTCCAAAAGCTAGTAAGAGTACAGGATGAATCTTTAAGACTAAGGCTAAAAAGGCGAAGATTAACGTTAGTAAAATATTCAGTTTCGAACTTAGGATATCTTTGCCTAATTTAATACCTGAAACTAGAATAAGACCGACAACAGCAGGCCTTACTCCTGCAAAGAAGTTTGCTACATGGGGATTTTGGTACCAACTAGTTAAAGTAGTCGCAATCAGTAAGATTATTAAAAATGATGGCAATACCGAGCCTAGAGTGGCAGCTATTGCACCAGGGATTCCTGCAACTTTTCTACCTAAGTAGATACTGGAGTTTACCGCTATAGCTCCAGGCACTGTTTGGATAACAGATACCATATCAACAAACTCTTCTTCTGAAACCCAATTCTTTTGGTTTACAAATACATCCTTCATTACAGGAAGCATGGCATAACCACCGCCAATTGTGAAGGCGCCTACTTTAAAACAGTTGATAAATAAGCTCCAAAGCATGTTTTCACCTCTAGAAAAGTTATATACATAATGCTTATAGTTTAAGAGTTAATTCACAAAAAAAGACAGTGTGGATTGACTAATTATAACATTTTTACCTGGTTAAAGCAGCATTTCTAGTATTGTTGCTTGCCTTGTCAGGTAACCGAAGCAAAAGGCCTTTAAAATCTAGACTTAGGTTCCCCTTATTAGTTATTTAGTTACAAAGGCGTGTAGAGATGCTGGATGTCTCTTACAAAAACTAAAACATGACAAAAGTAAAAATGGCGACAGAAGTGGTTACTCTCTAAAAAGTAACAGGCATAATAACTGGTTTCCATATAGTGTTGTTAGAGAAAAAGCATGTAAGTTTTAACAATGGGAAAATTCCTCTAGTCAATGAAGGAATTAGATTCACTTCATAGAATTTAGAAATGAGGGTGTCTTTTAGTGAATAAAGAGACATCTTTGTTGGGAAATATAAATATTAAAGGGAGGTTTTTCTTGTGAAAAAGGTTTTTGCAATTTTTCTAGTCTTAGCATTTGCTGCTGTATCATTTGCTGCTCCTCAATTGATTTATGAAGCTAACTTCAATAAGACAGATGGTAAGGAAGTTGACTGGGTACCAGTAAATGGGGAATGGGATATCGATGGAGAGTTTATGGTAGGTTATGATTTAGCAGATGGAAATACAAATATTTGGCAAGAGCTAGCACAGTATGGTGATGGCAAATTTATCTACGAGTATAAGATCACTTACGATGCATCTGGTGGACAGTATGCACCTGCAGCAGGTCTCCACTTCATGGCTTCTGACGGCGACCTTCCACAACGTGGTAACAGCTACTTGGTATTCCAAGATCTTAACGAGATGCAACTATATCGCTGCGAAGGTGGCGGAATCAGTGGTGTTGTTTTAACTAAAATGAACCCAGCAGTAGTTGGCATGACTCATGTTGTCCGTGTTGAGTATGAGACAGAAATCGGTCGTATAACCGTTTATCTCGATGATGCGTTAGTGATTGAATGGTTCGATGAATTACCAATCTATGATGGCGATTTCATCTCCCTAAGAACCAACCAGACAGCCGCTTCTTATGATTATGTTAAAGTTTGGTTCGAAAAATAGTAATTACAGGAGGCCTTGTTAAAAGCAAGGTCTCTTTTTTTTGCTCTTATAAACAGAGTGGTTTGGCTTGCTATCACTGAGATCCAATGTTATGATTACTTTTAGATATACTAGCCCTTGAGGGGTTTTTTTATCTTTGTCTAAATCACGATTGACGATAAAGGTCGCTTTAGTTTATTACAGACTAAGCGCTGGATAGGTGTGAATCATGGCTAAAAAATACAATTTGCGAGCAAAACTAGCAACAGCTGTTTTAATAAGTATTGCTAGTATTCTGCATGTAGTTGAGGGTATGGTACCACCGCTACCTATCCCAGGTGCAAAACTTGGACTAGCTAATATTGCATCCCTTATAGGTCTACGCACTTTAGATTTTGGTTCTGCCGTTGTAATCAGCCTTGCTAGGTGTTTCATTGGAAGTCTATTTGGAAGTGGCCTTTTTGGACCTACTTTTTATCTGAGTTTAGCTGGATCTTTAAGTAGCGCGCTTATGATGGGTCTTGCATCTAAAATTAAAGGTATAGGTAATAATAACGTATTCGTAAGTGTAGTTGGAGCGATTACCCATAGCACAGCTCAGATTACTGTTGCTTCATTTTTGTTGCAGCACAGTGGTATCTGGTTCTATCTTCCATTTCTTTTAGGACTATCAACAATCACAGGAGTTTTTATCGGCTTTGTTTGCGAGAAGCTATTGGGCTATCTTCCTGCAGCAATAGATTTAAAGCAACACAGCAAAAACTAATAGTCTTGTAGCAGGAGTTGACACGTATGCGGCAAAAAAGTAAACAAAACTTGATCCTTGCTATAGCCTTGCTTGTTTTTGGTGGAGGGCTAATATTAGGTGGCAAATTTTTACTAAATCAAAGAGGTATATCTACTGATAGTAATCTAAAAGCTAATGTCTACGAATTAACCCCGGAAGGAAGAAAGCTTGTAAAAACCTTCACTCTTACAGAAGGAGCAGAGGATACCTTTGAATTTCATGGCAAACTTGGTATTACAATAGTAGAGATAGACGGTCTGAGAGCAAGGGTGAAATCATCACCTTGCCCTGATCAGGTTTGTGTCCAGTTTGGTTGGCTTTCTTTAAATAGTGATTTTAGCGCATGTCTTCCAAATTCGATGATGGTAGTTATAGAAGACAATCATAATATTGGATATTAATCTAATGGTTCTCAGAGAGAGTTATAGTTTAGAAACATTCTTGTTTCTAAACTTTTTTAGCAGGATAGCTGTTTTTAGATTCGAAATATAACGTTGCTAGGGAGGTAGTAAATTATGTCAAAGGCAATTACTAAACCACAAAGTTTTGTTTGGCCTATAAAAGAGACTGAAAGCACAGTCGAAATTGACTTGGGTTTTATCGTGTCGATTGAAAAAACCAGTGGCGCTATTACTGGTCTTGGACCTCATAAGGTTGAAGGGCCTTTTAAAATAAAAAAAGGCGAAAGCTGGTTTGGTCCTAGAGATTTAGAACTCTCAGACTTTGCATGGGATAACAAGGATGCTTCTTTAACTCTATCCTATAAAGACAAAACATCCCTTAGATTGGTCTTTGGAGAACACAAAATTACAGGTAGACTTAAAGGAGTGGGTTCTTTATACAGATTCCCATGTTTTGCAGGATTAAAAGTTGATGATGATGAGTTAATCACAACTAATAACTTTGGGGAAATCATACCAGATCCTGTAAACACCATGAAGCTCAACGTAAAGACTGCGTCTTGCTCTTGGCATGAGTATTTTGTGGCTAGGCCAGTAGAAGGTATCCCTGGATGTATCCATGAAGGCGGTAAAAACACTTATCGCATCGGTTATGCAGGACTTGCTTCTATGCCTTGGCTCTTTTATGGTAGTAAAGAGGAAGGGTTTTATATCGCCTCTTATGATGAGAGGTTTTACAACACCTATATGCACATTGAAGGCACTGACTCATTACTTCTAGCTTTAGAAAAATTTGGAGGCAAGGAGTCCTTTGATTCGGGTCTTGCAGAGTTTTCTTATCTAAATAGCGATTGGCATGAGGCTGCAAGAAGATATCGGGCTTGGCTTCTTACTTGGTATAAACCTGGTCCTGTTCCAGAGTGGGTATGGGAAGAAAATGGCTTGGTTGTGCATTATGATTTTAAATTTCAATCTGGAGAAATTTGTCATCGCTTTAGCGACATTCCAGAATTGTACGAAATGGCTAAAGATGCTGGATTTAAACACCTATACGTATCTGCTTGGAACGAAGGTGGGTTCGATACTCTTTATCCACAATTTTTCCCCGATCTCGAGCTAGGGACAATTAGGGATCTTAAAAAAGCTATTGATTATGTCAAAGCTGATGATGGAAAGATTAGTTTCTATATAAACACCAGAATCTTCAATCATCGCTCAGAATTCTATAAGACACTTGGCAAAAAGATGGCAGCAAGAAATAAAGATGGCAGCGAGTACACTGAAAAATACGGTGGAGAGACTTTTAGTTGCATGTGTCTTGCTGAGAAAAGCTGGACTAAGATCCTTAAGGACACTATTCTTTGGCTTATTAACGATATGGGTGCAACAGGAATGTATATCGATCAGGTGGGGTCCTTCCCAAGAATGTGCTATGCTAACGAGCATACCCATGATAGACATGATATGTGGAGTTTAGGCTACCGAGATCTTTTGAGTTCTCTCAATAAAGAAGCAGAGGGAGATCCGTTTTTTATTATGGAAGGCTGTGGGGATATCTATAGCCAGTACGTAGGAGCGCAGCTAGTACATGCAAGCTGGGGTTTATATACACCATACGGTCACCCAGAGATCTATAAGTATACTTTGCCAGAGATAATCCATATCGATATGGTACACCCAAAACCGGTACCAATTGATGTCGATGCAATAGGCTTAAACCCAGTAGAAGTCTCTTCGAAAATGTTTCTTTTAGGCACACATTTTTGGCTATACGATCACGTGCTTGACGATCCAGAGCTTTGGGATTTTCTCACCAAACTATTTAGAATTAGAACTGAGATACAGCCACAACTAAGGAGAACACGCTTTGTAGATGATAACGGTATTAATAGTGACTTTGCAAAACGCTACAGCTCATTAGAAGAAGAGATGATTCTCTTTTATAATCCAGAAGACAAAGAAGAAATTGAGCTTAGTATCGCTGTTCCAGAAACAGTTGAGGCAATGTTCTTAGGGGATGAAAAACCTCAGCTAATTGCAACAAAAGACGGAAAGCTACCGACTAAGAGTCAGAACCTAGGATTTTTTAGATGGTATAAAGGATAAAAAGAGGGGCTATTAGAATGCTAAATGTTTAGCATACTTATAGCCCCCTCATTATTAGGATGCTCGCCCTTTTAAGAGATCGCGGATTTCTGAAAGCAATAATTCTTCCTTTGATGGTGTTGGTTCAGGTTGTGGTGCAGGTGCAGCTTCTTCTTTCTTTCTTTTGGTTTTATTTAAGAGTTTGATAAACATAAAGATTGAAAAGGCAATAATTAAGAAATCTAGAACGTTTTGTAAAAATAGTCCATAGTGAAGGGATAGACCTTCTGTTGTAGCAGTTGCCTCAATTATTGTTATCTGTAAACTTGTTAAATCAACTTTTCCTATAACTAAACTCAAAAGTGGCATAATTATATCGTTTACAAGGGATGAAACGATCTTACCGAACGCACCGCCAATAACAACACCGACAGCCATGTCGATAACATTGCCACGCAGGGCAAATTTTTTGAACTCAGCAAGCATACCCATAAATACCCTCTTCCTTTCGTTATTCGTATTTAATTAGATTATAACCTAGATCCAGTAGGATAAGTTAGCTTTTTTGCACATAAAGCATCTATTTATAAAAGGTAGTTTTTGCAAATATTACATACTACAATGGATGTCTCTAAAACTAAAAGAGGGAGTGCTCTACAATTTAGTAGTTTTGCAACACTCCCTCTGTTATTTAACTTTCTGGTAGCATTTTAAGGAATCTTTCAAATTCTTTAGCTTTGCGCTGCATCTCGTCAGTTACTTCCTTTGCAGCAAATCTAATTGATTTTTCTGGATCCTCATTATTAAAGATAACTCTAGCTGTCGCGTTTTCGACATATCTCCAGACAGTCTCTCCGCCTAGGGCAAATGGAATACCAATATCTTCAGAGAGCTGCTTCATAAGGACTTGCCTATGTGCATCTGGGATCGCCATGTTTGCCATAGCTTCTACATTTGGTGAGAGGTGGAAAGCGCCAGACACTCTTTGTTGATATTCTTTAGAGAAGATAGTCTGTATTTCAGCACTAGTAAACCACTGAATCCATTCAAAGGCTGCACGCTTATTTTCCGATCTTTCAAAGATAGCATAGTTATTGGTACCGAGATAACCAGAATGGTTAATAGTACCATCTTCTCTAATAGTGCCAGGCATAAGAGCGGTTGACCATTTACCATTAAGCTCTGGTGCGGCATATAGATAAGTACCATAAACAACAGTGGTTGAGATTGTAAGCAGTGGAATATCTCCGCGTCTAAAATCCTCAACCTGTTGAATTGCTTTAGGAACTCCATGTTTTGTAAATAGCTCTACAAATCGTATAAAACCATCAATTGATTCTGGTGTATCTAAGGTTGAGTGCTCGCCACCTGACTCATAAACGTCTCCGCCAGCCTGTCTTAAAAAAGCTGAAGTAACAAACCAGCTGATACTGTCTGCTCCATAGTGGATACCGTAGTTCATCTCTTTTGCTTGCATCTTAGGGAGTAGTGTATATAGTTCTTCCCACGTATCTGGTACAGCCCAGCCATTTTCGGTAAAGATGTCATCTCTTACATATGTGGTCATATTACCTAATGAAGCTGGAACACCCCAAGTTGTACCTCTAAAAATAATAGGAGTTACCGTTCCAGGATACATCCGACTCATGATTTCTGCTACTTCTTCAGGATAGGCTTTAGCTAAATCTAGGATACCACCCCTTAAACCAAATTCGCCTTGCCAGGTAGAACCCATCTGTGCTATATCCGGCGTATCGCCAGAAGCCATAGCAAGGTAAATTCTAGACATTGCATCTTCCCAAGTCATAGTTGAAAA
Organism: Bacillota bacterium; assembly: GCA_028708605.1. GTDB lineage: Bacteria > Bacillota > DTU065 > DTU065 > DTU065 > DTU065. Next base: position 21,356 of record JAQVYS010000001.1, on the reverse strand, counting down.
GGTTGCTTCTACACCTGTTTTAGGGGTCCAGTGGTTGTCTGTAAGATCCTTTATGATTCTAGCACGTTCACTTGTAGCTACTAACCAAATATTAATTTCTTTTGCCATAGCACTTGAAATAATGACAAAAGAAAGTAATACAAAAAGTACCAATACCCGCAATCTGTTTTTCATTCTTATCCTCCTCTTAAGTCGACTTTTGCAGGGTTTTCCATTAAGAGTAAGAAATTACTCCCCCTTTAATTATCATTCGTCATCACGACGATAAATCATTCTTGGCATAGAGTTAAAACAGAAATTTATTCTTAGAATCACAGCGTCTCTTGGATTCTGTTAAAAGATTTACAAATAAACCCTTAAAAAGAAGGAGATAATGGACATTTATAGAAAGTAATCAGTACATATTAGTCCCGGTTCTGCCAGGACACCATAGATGCGCATCGAGAGAGGGCTCTTTTATAGGGGCCCTTTACTCTTTCCGGGAGAAAGGGGATGCTTTCGTGAAGCGTACTTTGCTTTTAGTGGTAGTCTTTCTTTCTCTTCAGTGTTCTGCCGCATTGATCATTTCACCTGCAATATTTGAGGGAATTGCTGGTGACTTCCCCGAGACTTTGACAGTGGACATTTACAATCAGGGAAAAGACGATGTGGTAGTTGAGGTTGAAATTTTAGGATTAACTCAAAAAGCTAATGGGGTTATTTCAGCAAGTCCAAATCTTAATGCTCAACTTATGCCTAAAAGCCACACTATAGTCGTTGAAGCAGCATCAAAAGCGAGCGTAAAATTAAAAAGAGAGAACGTTAAAGAGTCACTTTATGAAGTGGCAGTAGTTAGACAAGTAGCATCAGATACCCAAGTTTTCTCCCAAGCTATCGCAGTGCCTTTTATATTAAAAAAAGGGGATAGCTCTGTAGAGGGAGAGTTAGAAGAGTTGGTGTTTAGCCAGAAAGATGAAAATGCGTTTTTTGAGATTAAGATCAAAAATAACGGTCTCGAGCATTTTAAAACTGAGCTTAGAGTGAGTATGTTAGATAACGGAGAAATATCTAGGAGCTACTCTACTCAAGGCATTGTCTTACCAGGTGTAACAAGGGTATTTAATATTCAAATTCCACTTTACTTATCTAAGACAACGGGGCAGTTAGAGGTAAAGATTGGAAACGAGGATCTAGTCTACGATATTAGCCTTGATCTGGCTACAGATGTCGTAGAGTACGTGCTTCAAAAATGATTTTGCTGCTTATACTTTTCATACTTTTAGCTTCCCCAGCTTTTGCTGAAAACAATAAGTTGCTTGCTGTAAACTTAACTGGTGCCCCAAATAGTTTTGCAAATGAGTTGCATGAATCTGTAAGTCTTTATATAGAAAGTGATACTGCCTGGAACTTAGAGGTTTCAGCAAAGAGTCTGAAAGCGGTTTACAAAAACAATGAGATTTTTCTTCCACCAGAGAGGATTAGTATACGAGTAAATAATGGCAACTGGCTCGAGCTCCAAGAGTATAGTCAGTGTCTTTACTTTGGAAGCGGGCCTACGTCTTTGACATTAGAGTACCGTTTTGATCCTTATTGGGATGATAAGCTTGTAGCTGAGAATTATGAAACAGAAATTATGTATATGCTAAATTCTGGCAGTCTTTACACTTCGTTTTGCAATCCTAAAGACGTTAAGCCAGGAGATGTTGCTAGGATTATCTTTGCAAACGAAAAGCTTAAAGAAGCTGATATCAAGATATATAAAGGTGATGAAATCCTCTTTCATAAGGCTGTTAATGATTGTAGAGAGATCAGTGTAGATACCAAATATGCAGATGGTACTAATTGGCCAAGTGGAGAGTACAGGTATGAGGTCACGGGCAAAGAAAGCGTTGTAACAAAAGGCTCTTTTACGCTAGTTGATATGTCAAAATGGGGAGTTTTACAAGGTAATATTAGAAACATAGCTAAGAATGATCAGCCATTTATCGAAATTTACAATGACGTAGGCGAGCTGATTTCTCGGAAAGCTGGGGCTGCGGGGGAAAGTTTCTCTGTGCAGCTACAAGAAGGATCTTATAGTATATGTGCTGGTACTCAAAATGGCCACAAGGCTAGCGAAAGAGTAAATGTCCTGGCAGGAGAGGTAATAAACAGAGATATCTTCTTAAACCCAATAGATGGCTTAAAGGTAGAAGCTTCTATCTCTGCGGAGACGATAAAAGAAGGTAGCCGAGGCACGCTTTCTCTTGATTTATGTAATCTATCTGTTGGAAACATTAAGGATATTAGGATAGAAATGACACTGCCTGAAGGTGTAGTGTGGTCTGAAAATGGGCAAACCGTCAGGAAAAGCAGTTTTAAAGAGGTATTAGAGAGCAAAGAAGAAATAGAGATAGATGCAGATCTTGTAGTGCTTCCTTCGGTAAAAGAGGGCACCTATCCAATTAAAATAAGGGTTAGTGCCTACACAAAAGATGATACGCCTATTGAAATAGAAAAAACCTGCATCTTAAAAGTGACACAAGGGCTTTTTAGCGAACCAGGAATTTTAATTGGCGAAGCATCAGAAGGCTTCTATTTAGCAGATGGGTCGTTTATAGACCCAGACGAAAATTTCTTTAGTTTACAGTTAGAGCCTGACAGCTATGGCCTTTTGATAGGTAATCAGCCGCATATTCTCAACGTTTCAAAGTATTCAGAGCGCATTAAATTGCAAGGTGGTAGAAATAAAAAGTTTGGACTTTTGGAATTTAAAGCAAACCTTGCTGCTACAGGCGAGCTAGACTTTGGAGTCAAAGGTTTTTATGATACAGACAAGCTTAAGCTAGCATTTATCTATCCGTATATTTTACCTAAAGGCTATTCTTATACCCCTTACCCCACATGGGCGACTAAAAGCTCGATTTTAGACAAAACTCCCTGGCAGTTTAGTTATGAAGTTGGCGATTTCAAAATCGGAGCAGGTACAGTTTATTCTGCTTCGCCTCTTAGAGAAACCTACGCCTCTATAGCTTTGGTAGGTGCAGAGCTCGATCTTGCTCCTGAAGATGGTCTGCAGTGCAAACTCACTGGTGGCTTTTATCTTGAGACAAAAAAAGAAGATGAGTTTTTAGCTGATGGCACAACGGGGCCTTTTGTCCTAACCTCGCTACCAAAAGAGGGTAGTGTAAGGGTTTTTGTAGAATCAAGAAACAGCTATAATCAGGTTATTAAAACCTATAGCCTGGATTTTTATGTCGATAAAAAATCAGTTAAACTGAAAAGGCCTTTAGTGCAAGAAGATCAATTAGGGTTAAATAACTATCTAATAGTCTCCTATCTTTGCGAAACTGGTCAAAAAAGCGACAAGTTTTTTGGTGGAGGGCACATAGGATTTAAGGAAAAGGAAAATGGTATTTATCTTTATCGGCATTTAGAAGATCAGGGACTTATGGGCAATCTAAAGTACCGTAATTTGAGTCTAAAGGGGAGTTTGGGAAGGTACAGTCAAGATGCTACAGCTCTGCTTAGAACTCTAACAACAAACCATAAGGTGCGACTTTTTAACGCTAAAGAAACTAGCCTTAGTTACCAGTTAGATTATGATGGCACTTGGGACAGCAATCTTTATATATTGGTGAGCAAGGGGCAAAACTCAAACCGAGGCGAGTTTACCTTTGATTTTGAAAACCGTCTGGTACGAGCAATGATAAAACAGAAGCTCACGATGGAAAAAGGTGACTTTACCAATTTTAATAGTGAATACTTTTTCTATTCAGGGTCAATAAAGTGGCCTAAAAATCTTGTTTTCAGTGCAAGTAGGGAAGGATTTAATGGTAAGAAGATAGATACTTTTTCGACGAGGATGATGTATAAAATCTTAGGGTTTTCCGGATACGTAGAAGGGGTTTGGAGAAATCCTAGGGAGGGAAAACCTAAGATTGCCGTAAGCCTTGCTCATAACAAGGTTCCTTTAACTGTAAGTGCCGAATGGGAGCACATAAGTCCTGAATTCTCCCTTCTCGAACTAGTTTATGATACGAAGTCGGTTTGGACTAAGATCTCTTTATGTAATGAGAAAGCCAATTTAAAAAAGACACTTGGGGTGACAGTTCTTCCAAAAAACAGTTTGTTATTTGTTGCCGTTAACGATGATGATATAAAAACCGAATACCATCTACCACTTTCTAAAACAGCAATAAAACTGGCTGTTACAGGTAATCTTGAAACCGATGTAGTAATTGCAGCAGCAGAATTGGATGTTGCTCTCTCTAAATGGAGCCAACTTGGAGTAGAAGGGATATATCATTTAGGTTTGAAAGACAATTTCCGGTTACAAGGTTTCTACAGATTCAAGACTGACAACTTTCAACTAGAGACGCGACTTAGCGAACAAGACACTGGGATCTATCTTACCTATTTAATTCCGCTTGGGAAAAGTAGTAAGTAGGATCCAGTGGAAATCAAAACCGGCATTTATCTCTAGAAAGGATGAGTTGTTAGATGTCAAAAAGGTGTTTGTTGTTGGTAGTTTTGTTGTGTGTTGTTGTAGGTGTACAGGCTGAGTCATTTAGTCAGCAGGTGATGGCGCAGATCGAACCTATGCTTCAGGTGAGTTGGCCAGATACAGAGCTATATTTTGGCAAACTCTCTGTTGGTGCGAATGAGACGCCAACTATGGCGTTAAAAGTGAGTTCAAATATTGCTTATAGAATAGAACTCCATACAGAGAACATCTATCTCAAAGAATTTGTAACATCCTCGGGTGTTTACGGCGACGCATGTTTGAAGGAAGCTCTCAAAGTCAGTATCGACGGAGGAGTCAATTGGCTGACTTTGGAGAATTCGATGGTTCTTGCAGAGCAAAAGGAAATATCAGGAGCCGAGGATGTTTATGATTTGAAATATCAACAGGTTCTCTCTTTCCCAAGCGATATGGCATTAGCAGAGGGTAGCATCTATAAAACAGATATTACTCTATTAATAACTCCTGCAATTTAACAATTGGCCTTTAGCCAGATAGCTAAACTTCGATCAAAGGCCTCAGCATGAAAGGGGCAAAAAAATGCGCTTAAATGTTATCAAGCGAAGATTTGAAGAGTTTCGCAGACAAGCTTTTTTAGATATTACACCACTACCCAAAATGCGAAGAACTACAAGTATCTATGAAAGTCCAGGAGTATATAAAGATCAAAAAGAGTCCTCTGATATTACAATTGGTGAAGTCTGGGCAAAGCCTACTGAAACTGCCTTTCTAAGTTTTAATGGTGATTTCTGGCAAGAAGATCATTGGTTCGATATCTCTTTAGGTAGCGAAGCATGTTTATTTGTAGATGGCGTTCCATATGCTGGTTTAGATGAAAATCACCGCCTTATTCCTATACCGAAGGGGGTTCACGAGTACAAGATAGAAGCGTTTAACAAGTCTGATACCCCCAAGGTTCTATTGAGGGCTCATGTTATCTTTGTAAACAAAGACCTAGATCTCTTAACAAATCTAGCTTTAGAAGCAGTAAAGCTTGCGGAGAAGTCGGATCCCATAATCGCTAACGCTTTTGAAGAGGTGTTTACCAAAATACTAGTTTCATTTAGCAGCGCATCTGATTTTGATGGAGCAGTAAAAGAAGCGCTCGCAACACTAGATACCAAGCTTAGAAAATACGAGCACAATAAACTACCAGGTAAGCTTGTTTTGATACCACAGAGTCATATAGATTTAGCATGGCTATGGCCAGAAAAGGAAACGGTAAGAAAAATTTCGCGGACATTTTCAACGGCATTGAGGCTAGGTGAGCTTTACGACGAGTTTATCTATCACCAGAGCCAGCCTCAGCTTTTTTCTCACGCCAAGACCTATTATCCTAAACTTTATACTGAGATTAAAAAAGCTGTTAGAAGTGGTAAGTTTAAGCTAGTCGGTGGAATGTGGGTTGAACCAGACTGCAATATGCCTTCAGGAGAAGCTTTTGTAAGACAGCTTCTCTATGGTAAGAAGTTTTTTAAAGAAGAATTTGGTTGTGTACCGACTGTTGAGTGGCTCCCTGATGTCTTTGGTTTTAGTCCTAGCCTACCTCAGTTGTTTGTTGATTCTGGAACAAAAGCTTTTATGACTATAAAGACCGGTTGGAATGATACCAATAAGATGCCGGATTGCGTTTTTAACTGGCGCGGCATTGATGGCACTTCAATACCTGTATTTATTCCTAAGGCTCTAAATGAGGATGTTACAGCCCCCGATGTGATACAGGCTATGGAAAACTCCAAAAGGACTACTATCTTACCTGTAGTAGCTCATCTGATTGGTTATGGAGATGGTGGCGGAGGAGTTACAATCGAACAAATGAATAAAGGCCGCTTATTGTCAAAGCTACCTGCTCTGCCGGAGGTTGAGTTTGGAGATATTGACTCTTATGTTCAAGACAATATCATCGGAAAGCCCATTAAACACACCTGGGACGGGGAGTTGTATCTTGAATTGCACAGAGGAACAACAACATCGCAAGCACGCAATAAAAAATGGAATCGCAAATTGGAGTTTAAAGTGCGAGATGTAGAGATTCTATCTGCGTTCTCTCATGCTATTGGTAGCGAATACCCAAAGACAGAGATCGAAGAGGCTTGGAAAGTTATTTTGAAAAACCAAATGCATGATATCCTGCCTGGAAGCAGTATTAGAGAGGTTTATGAGAAGAGCGAAAAAGACTACCTAGAAGTCGATAGAGACTTAAATAAACTTAAAGATAAGGTTCTAGAGGATCTGGCTAAGAATATTGAAGTAGTTAAAAACGATAACACCATGGATAATATTGATTTAGATGTTAAAAAGAGGTTTGTTGTATTTAATACTGTATCATTTGCAAGAAAAACTTTGATAAAAATTGCCGGTCTACCTAAAAATGCAAGCTTTATTGATCATAAAGGTAAGGTTTTACTGTCGCAAAGATTAAAAGATGGCAATACTCTTGTCGAAGTTGATCTACCAGAGATGGGATATACAACAATTGATATGGTCATAAATCGAAAATCTCAAGTGAAGCCTTCCTCTTTTACAGTAAGCGAAGCAGAGTTTGACAACGGTTTAGTTTCAGTGTCTTTTGGTGAATTTGGCAACGTAACAGAAATCAAAGACCTTGAAATTGATGAGGTTGTTATTAAAAACTCTAAACATCATCTGCAGTTTTTTGATGATCGGCCACTAGTTTGGGACGCATGGGAGATAGATGCAGACTATGCAGAAGTAAGCTTTGAGCCAGAAAAGCTTATTTCGTTTAAGTTAAAAGAAAACGGTCCTATTTGTACGTCTTTTGAGGCCTCTTGGAAGGTAAACCAATCTACAATAACTCAAGAGATTGCCTTGTATCAGAAAAGCAAGAGAGTGGATTTTAAAACTAAGGTAGATTGGCAAGAAAAACACGTCCTTCTAAAGACCATCTTTGATACAAAAATTAGATCCAGATATGCTACCTTTGATGTAGCTTTTGGTAAGTATCAGAGACCAACCTTTCAAAATACCACATGGGAAAGGGCGCAGTATGAGGTTTCCGCTCATAAATGGGCAGATCTTTCAGATGGCAGTCACGGCGTTTCGTTATTAAATGACTGTAAATATGGGTATAACGTTGGTGACCAAACTTTAGGACTTAGTCTCTTAAGAGCTCCAACTTATCCGGACAAAGATGCTGACAATGGTAGCCACGAATTCACCTATTCAGTCCTGTTGCATGAAGACGTGTCGTGCCAGAAGACAATAAAAGAAGCATACGACTTGAATCTAGAGTCCCTTGTAAAAGAGATACCTACTTCGAAGGCAAATGGTATAAGACCTCTGCCAAAGAAGCATTCGTTTATAGAGTTAAAGTCTCAGGGCGTCTTTTTAGACACAATTAAGCTTGCTGAAAAGTCTAATGACTATATCTTTAGATTCTTTGAATCTCTCGGAAGAAGAGAGGTATTAAAAGTAAATTCTGGCCTTAAACTGATTGACGAGACTGATCTGTTGGAAAATTCGAAGAACAAAGAGGGCACAAATATGATTTTTGGCCCTTATAAAGTAAAAACTTTTATAGGAAGATTAGATCTGTAAAAAAAAAGGAGGAATTCCTTCCTCCTTTATAAAAATATGCAATCTATATTACCATTTTAAAACAAGAAAAACAGTTGCTATAATGTTCGCAAAATATAATTAAATTACAAGCGGCAGGTTAAATCTCCCAAATGGTAGAAATAATCAATGTTGTTAGTGTAATGGTACTTTAGTATGGGTAGAGGGGGTAGTAGCATGGAGACACAACGGAAAGTATGGTTATTAATGTTAATTGACTATGTTTTCGGCTTAGTTAGTGCGTATTTAGCATTAACTATTACAAAGGCACCACTAACAGTGCCAGTCCTGTTTTTAGTTCCACTAGTAGTGGTTGTGGTAGCTTATATATTTAGATTATATCGGGTCATCTATAGGCACCTTGACTTTGTGGACATTTGGAAGATGGCAGTTGTAGTACTAGTAAGCCACATTATTACATATTTCATCTTTAGAGATCTTGGGCTAAGATTTGCTTTCACTAGCCTAGCGATTTTTTTATGTGCTTTATGCGGTTCAAGGGTTGTCTTTAAGATTTGGACTAGCACTAAGTCCTTAAAAAAACATACAGACCCGAAAGATAAGCTAAAGACAATTATTGTAGGTGCCGGCCAAGCAGGTATATTAGTTCGTTTAGAAATTGAAAAACACACGGATTTAAGAGCAAATGTAATAGGCTTTGTAGACGATGACGTGACTAAACTAAATCGAACCATTCATAATACACCAGTATTGGGAACGGTCGATGATCTAGGCACTATTATAGATAATTACAATATTGAACAGGTAATTTTCGCGATTCCTAGTAGCTCAGGAGCGTTAGTGAGACAAGTTAATGATATTGCTAAACAGCATAGACTAAAGCTCAAGATTTTTCCAGGTGTGTATGAGATCTTAGACGGCTCTGTACAAGTAAGTACTCTGCGTGATGTAAATATTGATGACCTTCTGCGTAGAGACCTTATTAAAATTGACATCGATATTATTGCTTCTGACCTTACAGATAAGGTTGTATTAGTGACGGGAGCCGCAGGCTCAATAGGTTCTGAGCTTGTTCGGCAGATCTGTAAATTTAAGCCCAAAGAGATAGTTTTATTAGATATCAATGAAAATGGACTTCATGACATGCATTTAGAGTTAGCAAGGAAGTTCCCAAATCAGCTTTATAGGTGTGTGATAGCAAATATTAGGGAACGAGAAAGGTTAAGAGAGGTCTTTGAAGAGACCAAGCCTAGTATCGTTTTCCATGCTGCAGCACATAAACATGTACCAATGATGGAGTACAATCCTGGAGAGGCTGTAAAAAACAACGTTTTTGGCACACTCAATGTAGCGTTACAAGCCTCGGAGTCTAACGCAAAAAGGTTTGTGCTTATTTCGACTGATAAAGCTGTAAATCCAACTAATGTTATGGGAGCGACAAAGCGTGCTGCAGAGAAAATCATTCAGTCACTTGGGCAAAAGAGCTCTACAATTTTTACAGCAGTTCGTTTTGGTAATGTTTTGGGCAGTAATGGTAGTGTAGTGCCTCTGTTTAAACAGCAAATAGCAAATGGAGGCCCTGTAACTGTAACGCATCCTGAGATTAAACGGTATTTTATGACCATCCCAGAAGCTTGTCAATTGGTTCTTCAGGCAGGTATAAACGCAGATCAAGGTGAAGTTTATGTTCTAGATATGGGTGAACCTGTTAAAATAGTTGATCTAGCAACAGCGATGATAGAGCTATCTGGTTATAAGGTTGGAGAAGATATCGATATTGAATATGTAGGTTTAAGACCTGGAGAAAAGTTGTTTGAGGAACTCTTTGCTGATAAAGAGAATTCCTATCCAACTAACCATAGTAAAGTTTTTCGTGCTCACTTAGAAACAGTCAATGTAGAAGACCTACTTAACCAACTTGAGGATTTAAAAAACACCTTAGAACTAGGAAACCATACTGTGATGCGTGAAAGGCTAAAGAAGATTGTTCCAAGTTACTCCGCAGATTTTGATAAGATCCTAGAGGAAGTTGCAGCTACAAGAAATTATTAAAAAAGGCCGCTATGAGTGACCTCCAATCTGTTAGACTTTTGTTCTAACTTTTGGGGGTCGCCCTTTTAGACGAGCCTTTTTTAGTGAGTTCTATTTTTTGATCTATCTAATGCCTAATTAACTCCAATAGGCTAAATATACCAAAGCTAATATACATAACAGCAGCTATGATGCGAATAGTTTTAGTAGAGAGTTGTGTGCTCACAAATCTTCCAAGATCAAGACTGATTAAATTCGCAAGTATCATCGCCAAAACGGCACCTAAAAAAGTACCGATGAAGCTTCCGTTTTGGCTAGCTAGAATAATGCAGGTTATTTGAGTCTTATCACCAAATTCACCTAAGGTATAAAGTGTAAAAACCTTCCAAAATGGGTTAGCAGGACAAGTAGAATCAGCATCATTTTCAAGACAGTCATCCTGCATTAGCAGTGTCTTTATACCAATTACGATAAAAAGTAATCCAGCAAGAAAATTAATAAGATTTAAGGGTATAGCTTCTCCTAAAAGGAATCCAATAGAAGTAGCAATTAGTTGGGAGACAATAATTGAAGAAATGATGCCCGAAATTAATGGTACAATCGGATATTTTGTTGCCATAGCTAGAACAAGCAACTGGGATTTATCCCCAACTTCTGCTGCAAAGATTAAACTAAGAGATTGAAGAAACGCTTTCATAGTGAGCTACCTCCAAGTATAAGCAATTACTCACCTTTTCGAAGTCGATTAAGTTCAAGATTAAAGGTGTTTTTACGATCTACAATTTGCTGTCAATAAAACTTATTATACAGCTTTAAGTGTAGACAGTAAAGTTTACAAAGGTAGCATGTTTAGGTACTTAAAGGATAAGCTAAGTGCTTTCATATATCCTAAAGAGAGACTCTCAAAGAAATAGGAGTAGTTAAAAAAATGATTGTGATGGACCTGAATATATACTAAAATCAATCGATTCTAATGATAGGTAACCAGATCAAACTAACTTAGTCAAAATAGTTTGCTAAGCAGGATATCCCCTTAAGGTTATTTAATTGATTCATAGTAAAGGAGTGGATATCCTTGAGCCATGTAAGGATAGAAGTAACATGAATTTAATAGACGATACTCTACTAATTGAACAAGCAAAGAAGGGTAATCAAGATGCCATTAACAGTTTAGTAGAAAAATATGCTGATTATACCCAACGATCAATTCTCAAGATCTTACACAAGATGTCTAGACAAGGGATTTACATATCAGATACTTTTCGAAGCACTGGTGATATTATACCTGATATTGAAGAGGATTCATGGGTAATTGCTCATGATGTTTTGATAAAAGCAATGAGATCCATAAAGAATTTTGAAGGTAGATCAAAGTTCACTACATGGCTATGGGTTATTGCTGAGAACCATATAAAAACGTTAATGGCTCAACGTAGAAAGAAAAGAGATCGACTATTTTTTCAACACTCCGAAAACGATGAAGTCTCCAATATTATTGTCGAATTAGCAGGAGCAACAAGTGATAGCTTTGTAGACAATTTCGAGGATAAAGAAGTTATGCAAGCAGTCATAAAGATTCTTTATGACGACGATTTTAATCCTGATCAACGAGAAGCCATTCTTTACTTCTTTGTGCAGGAGTTGGATCAAAGGACAATCTCCGAAATTACTGGAGCTAAAATAGGGACAGTAAAAAAACGTATTCATGATGGTCTTAAAAAACTAAGACTAAAATTATCGAAAGAAGATCTCATTTGAGATGAGGGAGAATTTTATGAGAAAAGAAAAACATTTGAGTGAATCTGAAATACTTGAGCTTCTTTCTCAAAAACCAAATAATGCATTGCGGCAAACTGATCATTTAGCAAACTGCCCTTCCTGTCAAAATGAGCTTTCTTCTTTGTATAAAACCGCTCGAGCTCTTAAAACAGTGAAATTTTCAAGAGAAGAACGACTAAGAATGCTGACTGAAGGGGTGTCTAGTGATCTTTCTCAGCGGAGAACTCTTGTAAGGGCTCGTATACCTGCCATCGCAGCAGCTTTAGTTCTGCTTACTTTTGGCATCTATTTTTACACAAGTTTCTTTATTTTTGGCATAACTGCTCCAAATTCTAGAGTAATTGGATCAGCGGTTTCATTTGGTAATCTACACGATGAGCCAAGGATGTATGTCCAAGCACAAAACTTCAGCGTCATTGGATCGCACTCAAACCAAGAAGCTACATCAAGGTCAATCGTTTCATCTGTAGTGCAAAAAGGGGAGGTTCAGGATAATGGGCAGAGCCAACAAGATAGTTTGTCTGTTTCTTCTAACCATGTTTTTATTACTACCAGCTCAAGCTTCTGACAATATAGTAATCAATCACGTCATAACGGATAAAATTATCCAGGCTCAAGACGATAGCGTATATATCGGGCAAGTCTTATTAGGTTTTACTGTTGGCAGGGCTAAGTTTTACACACTAACTCAAGTAGCTCTAGACCAAGGTCTGCACCAGGGAAGAGTTGCTTTAGTAGATAGTGCAGGAAAGACAATCTCAGAAATGGATTTCCCAAATATGTATGCTGAGCACAATAATACGCTATTTTCAATGGCCGTTATGTGGGATGTCTCTTTTAAAAAAGCAGGGGACTATTTTGTGGTTATACACTTAAACCAAGTTAAAGTAGCCCAATATAAGTTTGTCGTTGTTGATCAAGTAGACTAACAGATGGGGTGGCGATGTTTGAAATATGTTATTGTAGTCTGTTGTTTTCTTCTTCTAGCGCAAGTTAGAGTTGGAGCAGCAGATTTTCTTATCGATGACTTTAGTGACGTATCAGACTGGTCTGGAGACTTCCAAGTGGTAGACAAACAGCTCGTTTTAAGTGGAGAAGCTACCAAAGAGGTGCTTCAAGACTGGAGCGGTTACCAAAGTTTAGAGATTGTACGAGGAAATGATTCACATATTAAGATTAATATCTTAGACGCAGAGGGTGAAATTTGGACTGCTAAGAGCCAAGGCCTTAACTTTCTTATTCCATTTGAAGAATTTACACTTGAAAAATCGACTCCAACAGGGGACATGGTTTTATCTGCTGGTAACATTCACAAATTGACCGTTATCGGAAGTGCGGAACTAAAATCCATTGGACTAAGTGGTTCTAAAGGTTTTAGTGGCCCTAATGTGTATATTCAAACTGCAAACAAATACTTTGCTGGTAAGTCGTGGGATAAAGTCGCAAGCGAAGTAAAAAGTAAAGGCTTTACTGCAGTTCATTTGACTCCCGTAGAATTAACACCGAGTACCTATTACAAACAAAAAGAAATTGTCGAGGCTTTTCATCAGGTTGGTTTACCTGTCGCTTTAGCGATATATCCCGGAACGGATTTTTATGCATATGATACTTACCCAATGTGGCATCAGAGCTTTCTAGAAGGTGGAGGAAGTTCTTGGTCATGGCGAGTGTATAACTGTTTAAGAGAAGAAGCGTTTATCGATTACACAATAAAATATCTTCAAAAACAGTTTTTAGAGTATGGATATGACGCTTTGCATATTAGCGAGCCATGGCTTGAAGTGTGGGGAGGTCCTCAAAAACCCGAACTTTATGCCTGTTTTTGTGAAAGGTGCAAGAGTGCGTTTAAAACAGAAACCGGGGTAGATCCGGTTGAACTCTTTACGGCTACCTCACTCAACTACTACACCAAGAATCCTCAGCTATATCAAAAGTGGATGGATTTTAGAGTAGATACAGTGGTTAATTTTGTTGAGAAAATTATTGACGGCTTACATCAGGTAAAGCCTGGAGTTCCAGCTTATGTGATGTTTTTGTCAGATATAACTGTTGAGCCGGGAAAGACTCGTGAATATCAAGCGATGGATCTTGAAAGATTTGCAGAGATAGGAGATGCAGTTATTATTGAAACAGCATGGCAGGATTGGACTAAATCCGATCTATGGCCGGGCTACATTCTCTCCTATGGCATGGAGTATTCGCCAAGAGTATTTGCTAAAAATCCTGAAGCATTGATTTTTGCTCAGCCAGATGTAGGCTCAAACTGGGATCAGATGCATAGATCCCCTAAATGGCTTAGAGAGTTTTCAGCTTTTTCTAATCGTTCCGGTTTTGATGGCTATATTGTTTATGAGTATAGCCAAATGGGTTATCGTATGTTACCCTCCACTGAAATTGTGCTCGATGATTTTGAAAAATCAGAATCAGGCGACTTTTGGTCTGCTGTAAAAACTGGGTACGATGAGGTTTTAGTTGGCAGAATGGGTAACAACTCTTTTGAAGGTGAAGGGAGCTTGCTGCTATATTATTCCGGAGTTGAATCTGGCACAGTAGGTATGGAAAAAGACGTAATGCTTGATTTAACTGGGTTTGAGTATTTAGAGCTCACAGCGAATTTTGCGACATTTAACGAAGGGGATAAAATAACTCTACGATATGAAATTGTTACAGGCACCGAAAACTACACGGCGGATTGCGAAGTTACAGTTTTAGACAAATGGCAAGTAGTGAATTTGCCGTTTTCCGAATTTGGAGATGATCTAAACCTATCTCAAGTAAAGAAAATAAGGATAAGTCTAATTAAAACTCCAAGCTTAGATCCTTTTGGGATGTTGTATATTGATTTGCTAAAGGCAGGAGGGAGTAGACGCTCTTTCATTGACGGTCAAAGCTTGCCGCTTACAAGATCGCCAAAGCAGGCAACTAACGTATTAGTAGAAAATATCAAAGTTGAACTCTTAGAAACCGTAGCGCTTGAAAACAATCTACATCAAGTAGACTTAAAATTGACTCTTCTCTCAGGTGAGAGATCAATAGGAAACCTTGTAGCCGATGTAGTTGTCTGTGATCAAAGTACAATGGCCGAGCTTCCAAAACTAAATCGCTCCTATAAGCTTGGAGCTCTAAGAAAAGGTACTGATAGAGAGATACTTGCAAAACTTACTTTACCTAAAGGCGAGTTTGAAATTTCAGTCCGTCTATATACTCAAGGGACCGATTTTTTAAGCCAAAAAAGTCAAGTAACTAAAAGTGATAGTCTGCAACTAATACTTTAATGAATAAAGGTAGCCTGTACAAAACATGGCTACCTTTATTATCATAATACCTGAGTCAAGGTACTTTACTTTAGATATTTTTAGGAGCAAATTTTGAAATTTCCTCAACAAGCTGAGGAATCGTTACGCGAATAAAAGTGCCTTTTCTACCCAATGAAAACTTTTGGATTACCTGTGCTGCACAGAGTTTTTCTAAAGCGCTAGCTACAGACGAACGAGAAATATTCAACTTATCGGCTATTTCGGATGCAACAACTACCCCTTCTTTACCGTTAAGCTCATCGAGAAGATGCTTTACAGCTACTAATTCGGCCATTGACAACGAGGAAACTGCAACAGAAACCTTCATCTGGTTAGATTTATCGGCGTCTGCACTTTTCCCGACATTAAGAGCGGTTCTCCTTCCAAGTAGTGCCGCTACTGATTCGATAAGCACTGCTGCATCATCGTTAAGATCTGACCCGTTTACCACAATGTAACGAGGGGCATTTTGACCATTGTAGACAGGCAGTGATATCGTACCAGATCTGTTTATATTTTCGCCAGTATTAATCTCAATGGGCAGCTCAAGAACGTCGCTTAACGCAGTAACAACTTCCTGCTCGGAAGCATTTTCGAGGATTAACTCATACACCTCTTTATAACGCTTAAACATGCTTCTACCTCCTAAACAAATAAGACTCAGGAGAATTTTATTTTTCATCCATATTATACCACATTGTTTTTGTTTTATAACATCTAATGCAGAATATGGGTAATTATAGGTTTAAGCACAATATTCTTTTAGCACAAAAAGGTTTGGAATTGATTGATAGTATTAACCTTTAGGATGCTTTTTGACATATTACCTAAAGGTTAATACTTTTAGAGATCATTAAAAGGAATAGATGTAAAGTTTACACGATTTATTGAATTAGAGACAAAGCAGTTTTTGGCTTTACATCGAAAGATCGCATGTTTTTTGGGTTTTGATCTTAGCCTAACATACCTAGAGTCTGTATACTACAAAAAGCATATTTCTTACTCTATTAGACTAAAGGAGGGTAGTTGAGGTGTACACAAACGGTTTGCTTGTAAAGTAGAGAGGCATAAGGAGATTTTCAACCTGTTTTAAGTCTCTAATAATTCGCTTAGAGGTAGCATCTGGCAGTTTTTTTAAATCTTCAGAGTCTTTATTGACTTGCTTTTTCAATCTAGCTAACTCATCTAGTAGTTGTTCTAACAAGATAGTTTCTTGTTCCGAAGATAACCGCAAATCACGATTGTCCCATTGACGTAGATCAGCTGAGGCGACTTTGCCACTTAAGTTGTTAATTAGATGTACATATTCGCTTGCAACAGAAGGATCGATATCTGATATCGATTGGAATTCGTCAATTCTTTTAGCTAAATCCTCTAGAATCAAATGTGCTGAATTTTGCGGATCTCTATAAGTTGGCGTTGCAGGCTTACTCCAAGGTCCTTCCTGGAGCATCTTGTACTGGACCTGCTTCATGTTTGTGGTCGAATACAGAGCCTGGCCTGGTACCGAAGCGTCCTGTGCTGCTTTAAGTTGTTCAAGCGCAGAAATGCCATCTGTCAGTAGATAGATACCAAGCCCCGGATAGAGATAAGTTGACCCAGAAGTTGCATCAATATCACTATTTATTACTGCCGAGTATTCCCTTGCTGTAGTACGATAGGCCATTGGCGTAACAAAATGAATAATCCGGTTTTTTGCCCAGTTTACCCAATCTTGACCTACATCAAGCTTTATCCAGGTATAAGGAGCTGAAACAGCGGCTGAGAGAAGAAGATCCGGTTTGATTGCTTTTAGTTCAGTGTAAGTGCGTTCCACGAATTTATTGATGAACTGTGTTTTAAACACGGTGAAGGTGTTTTCCATTTCAGGTGAACTGATATTTAGAGGATCTACACCAAATAAACTTTTAAAAAGATCTCTTGTATATTGGCTATATCCAAAATTTGTATCGTAGCGGATATAATCAAGGTGGATTCCATCAATATCGTAGTTTTGGGTCAATTCCTTTAGAAGTGTAATCATATATTCCCTGACTTCGGGATGAACGGGATTAAGCCAATAAAAACCATTAGAGAGCGTATAGCTATTGTCTTTGGTTTTGTCGAACCAGTGAAATCTATCATTTGTAAAGTACTCAGCCCCATTGTGAAGACCAAATATGCGAACTAGTGGGTGTACCTCCATGTCTCTTTTGTGAGCTTCAGAGATGAAATCACTAAGTAAGTCATCTCCATCATACATAAGCTCGATTCTTCTAAGGTAGGTCGCAACTTCACTTGGATAGATTGAGGTGCCATTGTTGTATACGTCTATGAAGATTAAGTTGATGTTTATAGATTGCAGTAAATCAAGGTGCCTCTTAATATCATCTCTGTTAAAGAAACTCTCAACAGTGACGCGATCAACCCACATGGCTCTAGTTTCCACAGGTAGCGATTCATATAAAAAAGGTCGCAGATCTTTTAATTTCGAGGTGATATCTACGAGCAATAAAGTTGCTTCGTCTTCGTTGTCTTTAGTTTTCAATAACTCCTTACTTCGCCAAATAGTTTTCTCTAAGACTGCAACTTCCTTAGCTAGGTAGTCATAATCTATACGTCGCATTTCTTGTTTTGCAGTGGAGATAGCGGCTTTGAGTTTGTTGGTTTCACCCTCGAGTTCTAATAGCCTATCGGAGATATAGTTAGCTCCGCAAGCAAGTGTAAAAACAAGGACCAATATTAGAATCCAGATGCTTTTGTTTTTCATAAACTTCCTCCTTACCGAAAAAGTTATATTTTGATTTGGGCTAAGATCAAAAAACCATATTTAAGGTAGTCGGTCTAGAGTATCTTCTAGACCGACTACCTTTAGCGAGACATGTAATACTCGTATGGGTGGCTAGTGTATAGTAGTGGTTTTAGTAAACTGTCTATCCAACCGAGATCAGAGATGAGTCTTTCTGCTGTTTTTAGCGGTATGAGTTTATCACGATTAGCTTCTCGGTTAATGCGAGTAGTTAATGATTTTATATCTTCAATAATAGGTTCGAGTTGCGTTGCTTCTTCAGGTTTTGCCTCACGTAGATCACGTGTATCCCATGGTCTAAGATCAAGCGCGTCTATCTGTTTAGATAACCTTTCGATCTCTAATATATAGCTGTCTATAGCTTCGGTGTTGTCAAAAAGTGGTTTGAATTCGTTTAGCCTTACTAGCAGATCTTTAGCTAGTAAAGCTGCAGCTTGTTGTGGGTCTCTAAAAGTTGGTATAGCAGGTTTGCTCCATGGACCTTTTCTTAAAAACACATAGTCATTATGCTTCATATTGGCTGTTGAAAAGATCGCTTGTCCAGACATATTTGTTAAGCGACCAGCATCTAGTTGCTCAATCATAACATGCTCATCATAGAGATAGACGCCTAAACCTGTAAAGATATAAGTTGAACCCATGATAGTAGTTATCTCAGATCGTACTGTAGACGCATAGCTTTCAGGGGTAGAGCGATAAGACATCGGAGTCATAAAGTTAATCTGACGATTATATGCCCAGCTTAACCAGTCCTGACCAAGATCTTTTTTGCCCCAGCTATAAGGAGATGCTACTGCAGCAGAAACCAGCAAGTTTGGCTTTATTGATTTAAGCTCATAGAAGACTCTCTCGATAAAGCTATTGACAAATTGCCATTTGAACAATTTAAATTCTTCTTCGAGTCCAGTACTGCTGATATCAAATGGGTCTATACCATTAAATGCTTTAAAAAGATTTCGTGTGTGTTCATTGTAACCGAAATTGGCATCAAAGCGGATATAGTCTAAGTGAACACCGTCAATATCATAATTTTCGGTTAGCTCTGTGAGAAATTCCATTAAATATTCTCGTACTTCAGGATGAGAAGGTGAAAGCCAATAATAACCATTATCTAATGTAAAACGGTTTTCACTTGTCAGATCAAGCCAATCTACTTTATCCTCGATAAAGTGTCTAACACCATTATGAAGAGCGAATACTCTAACTAAGGGGTGTACTTCGATATTCCTTTTATGGGCTTCATCAATGATAACTGCCAATACGTCCTCATCTTGGAAAAGTGTTTTGAACCGATCGTGCTGAGGAACAACCTTGCTTGGGTAAATTGCAGCACCATTGCCATAAACATCAGGGAAAATCATATTTACATTGATGGATTGAAGCTCATCCATGTGTCTTGCTACATCTTCTCTAGTGTAGAATGAATCAATTGTAAAATTGTCCATCCACATACCTCTTGTTTCGATAGGTAGTGATTCATGCAGATAGACATTGGCCTCTTTTAGAAAGTTTGTAATATCTGCAACTGCAATGTAGGCTTCGTCAGCATCATCATCAATAGCTATAATGTCTTTAGCTTTTTGGAGATTATTATTAAGCTTACCGATTATTTCGTCTAGATAATCATAGTTGAGGCGTTTAAGCGTTATTCTAGCCTCATAAACAGCTTTTTGATAATTTTCTAATTCACCTTCTAGAGTGGCAATTCGTCCGGTAAGGAAACTTGCCGAGACTAGGATTGATGATGATACAATCAAGAAAACAAGAAGAAAGAACTTTGATTTTCTAATCATAAATAAACACCTTACCCTTCCCCATTTAATAAAGAAAGCGCTTATAAAAAACTTTTCTCTACAATGATTATATATCCTTCCTAGCGTAAATCGTTTAAAAGAGAAACTGCCTTCTCACAAAAATGAGAAGGCAATAACAATTGGGTGGGGAACACAATTGTGTTCACTTTATTAATACCCAAAGACGTTACAACTAAACTTGGAAGCAACGATCTTTTGTTAACTATTCATCCAGTTCCAGACCTGACTTTCGGTTTGAGCAAACCAGTCTGCTGGATTAGTAAGGTAGTAATAGACATTTTCTAAGGCAATTAGGTGTTCTTGTTCCTCTTGAGCTAATCTGTTGAAAAACTCTTGCATATTAGGTTCGGTAGCTGCTTTCATCGCTGTTCGGTACATTTCATAACCCTTTTTCTCCATGTCCATAGCAACCTTGAGTGCTTCTAGATCATCGATGTCTTCTTTTAGAGTACCCTTGTTTACTTTCTTAAAGAATGTTTGGATTGAGCTTTCAATAGAGTTTTTACTATCTTGGTCCATTTTTTCTGGCAATGTTCCTTCTTTAAGCTCATAATAGATCTCGTCGATATCTAAAACGTGTTGGACTTCCTCTTTTGCTAGGTTATTAAGAAGTTGTCTAGCAAGACGATTTTGCGTTTTAGCAGCTGTCTCTAAGTAAAATTTCGCACCATTTCTTTCAAACTCAAATGCCTTAGATATTGCTTCTGGAATCTGTTCTTTCATAAAAAGACCTCCTCTGCCTACTTACTTTGTTCATTAGGCGATTGTCTAATCTAAAAATACAGTCTATTTTATCTTTACCCTTTTTAGGTGTGTTCAAAACAGAGCATTTTAACATCGTAATGGGGAATTAATTCAAACGGAGGCTTAAGCTACTGTAATAGATATGATAAAATAGAAACATCTTAGAAAGAGAGGAGATATTTATATGGACACTAGCCTTGTCGAAAGTTTTTCATTAGACCACACAAAAGTGATAGCGCCTTTTGTAAGGCTTGCAGGTAGATATGAAGGTCCTAAAGGTGACGTGATTAGTAAGTTTGATCTGCGTTTTTTGCAACCAAATAAAGGTGCTATTCCGACTTCTGCGATGCATACCCTTGAGCACTTACTTGCAATCTACTTTAGGAAAGAAATAGATAATGTGATTGATGTTTCGCCTATGGGATGCAGAACTGGCTTTTATTTCCTTTGCTTTGGTGAGGCGAAACCTGTTATAGTAATGAATGCTTTGGAGAAAGTGCTCAAAAAAGTTATTAGTACAAAAGAGATACCAGCAGCAAATGCTATTCAGTGTGGCAACTATCTGGACCATTCACTTAGTGGTGCAATCGAGTATGCAAAAATCGCACTTGAAGGTCTTCGTGTTCTTGAATAATTATTTTAGAATTACTTGGTTTTTTGCTTAAGCGTGTAATACGCGAAAATAATACTCGAAAAAGTTGTTGACTTTAGACATTGTGGCTGATACAATAATAAATGTCGCATGAAGCGACCGATAAACAAAGAACCTTGAAAACTGAACAAAGCAAGATTATAGTACAGGAAAAACGCAACTGTATTATAAGTAGACAGACGCGTTAGAATTATTAGTTCTAAAGATACCCGTAAGGGTGCTCTTAGAACCT
>JAQVYS010000100.1 GCA_028708605.1 Bacillota bacterium | reverse complement strand
TCTTTAAGTTTTTGAGTATTATTAATCATGAGAGGTCCTCCTTCGGGGTTTGGTTTTTTTGTCACAAAACTTATACCCGAACTAAAGGACTTCTCCTTTTATTTACACAAAATATTTTACACTATCGTCAAAGGTATTCTTTGTTCAGAATCGAATACTAGTTTAGTTTAAGATTTAGTTAATTGCAAAAGTTAAATGAAATACCTCCTGCGTACATAGACTTTACTCGCAATCATACTGTTTTAATGTTAAGCAAACAAATAAAGGAGGGTTACAATGAAACGGAGGTTGTTAAGCCTATTGCTACTTTTATTGCTTAATACTGTGGCAATGGGAGCAGGAGATATTAAAATTGAGATCTGGCTTTTGGGATGGACCAATGAAATGGGGCAAATTGCTCAAGATATTGTAGACACTGGCTTTACACCTCACTCAGGAATCAAAGTGTCAGTAAAACCTCTCGCCTATGCAGATGCTGGTAACAAAGTTTTACTAGCACTTGCAAGTAGAGATACCCCAGATATTATCAGTTGTGGTACTGACGTAGCTGACTTAGCTCTTAGGGGCGGTTTAATTGATCTTGGGGCTTTTAAACCCAATGAGTATGCAGAATTGGAAAAACAACTTTTCTCTTCAGTGATGGGACCGTTTACTTTTGAAGCTCGCCGTTTTGCTTTACCTAGTGATGTTTCGTGTTTAGTTGGCGCGTATCGTACTGACATTCTTGCTGAAATGGGAATGGAAGTTCCTAGAACTTGGGACGAGGTTACGGTAGCTCAGCCTAAAGCCCTTGCCAAAGGTAAGACCTTTGCATTTATGAAGTTCGACGAAATGTGGGCAGCTTACTCAGTTATAACTCAACATGGTGGTCAGTTCTTTAGCAAAGATGGTTTTTCTAGTGCACTTGATACACCAGAGTCAATAACTGGTTTCACACATTATGTAGAACTCTTTACAAAGCATCGCTTCCCTAAAGAAACAATTGGCGTCACTCCCTTTATTAACGGCGAACAGATTTGTTATGTTGATGGTCTATGGATCTACCCGACTATTTCGATTGCTGCACCACAGTTAGAAGGCAAATGGCGAGTTGGTTTAATACCTGGGGTAGAAAGGGATGGTGTGCTTTATAATGGTTCTTCACCAGGAAGTGTCCTTCTTGGAATATCAACATATTCGAAGCAGAAAGAGGCGGCTTGGGAATTTTTAAAATGGTTTTTAGGAAGTGATACCTTAGCTACCGTTGCAAACAAAGTTCTTGAAAAAGGATCAGGGTATATGTGGCTCCCCGCAAACAAGAAAGCCATGTTAAATGTTAATTTACCTGATGATGTAAAAAAGACCTATTTTGATCAAATTGAAGCCTGCGTTCCTCTGCCATATGGCGTAAATGCTGGAGTGCAATTTCGTTATATAGTTTTGGCTATCCAAAGTTCAATTCTGCAACATGAAGACTCTAGGAAAGCTATCTTAAATGCTGCCGAAGCTATGAACTCTGATATGGCTAGAAGGAAAGTAGAATACAAACGTTTTCTCGATGAATTTGATAAGAAAAATGCTCAGCTAAAGAAACAATAAGAAAAAGCAGAAGCTGAATATGTTAGCTTCCGCTTTTTGTCTGGCCTAGATTTTAAAACTAATTAATATACAATCTCGCCAGAACTTTGAGCTGAGCCTTAAAATGAGGGAAAAGGCGTGCTTTAGCTTCAGCAAGTCTTGTCTCTTCTTCGGCTTTACTTAAACCGGCGTTTTTTAGATTGTTCATAAAAACATCTCGGGTTTTTTGGTTTTCTTGAAGCCAGTCTTTCCTAGATATAAGATCCTCTTTGATATACTCTAACACACTTTCAAAAGCTTCTTTGTAAGATACTGTTCTTGGCAAGACCTCCCCTTTTTCTACCGGCTGAAACTCTTTTAAGCTTGGGTTCAAAAAAATAGCGCCATTATACATATTTATTATTACAGAGTAATTTTTCCTCGGGGTCTTAATAGCAGGAGAGACAACCTGTACGTAGAGATAAAGGTAGGGAACAAACGGCTTATTTGAAGGTACAAACTTGCTTTCAGTTAAGTAAGCACTTGCAAATGCACCTCTTTGCAAACAGCCTTCTAGAATACTATAAAAAAAGTTTGTCCCAGGATAAAAGCCAAGAACTCCCGGTTTATGATCTTTCTTAGCAAAAGAATAGCGTACTTCTTGCACATTTCTACCATCTTGAGAAAAGGTGGTAACAAACTCTCGCTCTACATTATAAGAGGCACCTAAATAATCTAAATAGTCCAGAAGGAAGTTTCGCCAATCAGTCATCAGCTAGACAACTCCTTGTTTTGAGGTGCATTGAGAATCTCGGTCACAATGTATTTAGTCAGGTCCTCACCTAAACACTGCTCATCTAATGAAAAAATGTCAGTAAAGAGTTGCAACTTTTTATAAAGTAGCTGTAGAATATGCTCTTCAATAGTGTCTTCAGTGAAGAGGTTTAGGACTTTAACTGGTTTCTCTTGACCTAAACGATGGAGCCTTCCGATTCTTTGCTCTAGCTTCATGGGATTCCATGGCAGGTCATAGTTGATTACGTTTTGACAAAACTGCAGGTTTAAACCTTCTCCGCCTGATTCTGTAGCAAGGAGTACTTGGCTTTTCCTGCGGAAGAGTTCTTTAGCAAACTCCTTTTTAGATGAAGAAAGAGACCCGTCAAAGGTTACAAAACTTATGTCACGTTTTTTAAGCTCATTAGCTAAGAATTTTTGAGTAGCTAGGTATTCAGTAAACACAACGACCTTGTCATCGATATTAGGAAGAATATCTAATAGAAACTTAGTCTTAGCATTGATCTTTACATTGACACCTAGTTCAACTAGATGCCCAAGCATGGGATCTTCTGATTCATTGAGAAGCTTTTCTAAAGTTAGAAGTGCAGCAAATACGCTAGAACAAAGCTCTTTTTGGAGAGTGATCAATGTTAAATGGTTTTTTTGGTTAGTTCTTAAACTAGCAGTAATATACTCGGAAAGAGCAGTGTAGAGAAGCTTTTCAGCATTATCTTGTAAACATCCCGCATGGGTTACTTGTCGTGGGGGAAGCTCTAAAGCCGCCTCTTTTTTTGTGGTTCTGATTAAAAAGGGTTTGAGATTGTTTTTGATATTATCGAGTGATGATGAGCCAGAAAGTGCATATTTATAGGAAAATTCCTCTAAAGATCCTAAACTACCTGGAGATATAAGTTGGACGAGGTTAAAAAGTTCTCTAAGGTTATTTTGCATCGGGGTGGCAGTAATCAAAAGCAAATGCCTTTTCTTAAGCGCTGATACAAATCTATAGACCTGAGTCTTGTGATTTTTTAAGTGATGAGCTTCGTCGATGATCACTAGATCCCAATCTACCTCCAATATGAGGTTTTTGTGAGGATTTTTTTTTGCAGTATCAAGACTAGCAACTAGAATATGGCTGTTTTGCCAGTCGTAAATTGTTCTTTGCCTAAAGACTCTAAGTCCTAGCTTTTGTCTTAGTTCCCATTCCCATTGTCTAGTTAAAGAGGCTGGAGTAAGAATAAGTGCGTTTTTTAAGAGTCCTCGTTCCAAGTATTCTTTTAAAATCAGTCCGGCTTCGATAGTTTTACCAAGACCAACTTCATCTGCAAGGATGGCTTGGCCGTTCATTTCATCGATAACCTTTCTGACGCACTCGATCTGGTGTGTATAAGGGATTAAGCCAAGATGACTGAGATTTTCTTTTAGTTTATTTAGTGACAAAAGTCCAGATTCATGAGGCTTTTGTTCGTTAAGAATATTTAAAGCATCGTGTGCTAGAAGAAATAAGTTATAGTCGGTGTTCTTTTTAGTTAAAGCGAGAGCTTCTGCTAGTTCACTAATGCTAAAACTGACTTTAAGATCAATTTCATGTGACTCTGATGTAAGATACTTAGGTTTTAAAAGTGGCTCTCCAGGTAAAACAAACTTGAATTTAGACAAGAAAACCCTCCTTTATCCTCAATAGCTTTTCCTAAAGAGCATCAAGTTAAGCCTTAAATTAAAATTCAAAGGATAAACTCCTTTTTGACAGAACGTTTTTAGTAAGAAAGCTACTTCCATAGCTTATGTAGCTAGCTAAAACTACTCAGGGGGGGAAATAGTGGTGAATAATTGTATTTGGGTTTTTGCTCTGTTAGTTCTTCTTAGTGGAATGGCATTTGGAGCCGGGAGAGAGGTTGTTCCTAAAGTCGGTGTCTACATGTCTGCAGAAGATATACTACAGGCGCGGGAATTGGCAGAGACAGTGCCTTGGGCGATAAGTGTCAAAAATTCGATTTTGCATAAGGCAAATAGTTGGGTAAATATGAAAGATGAGTACATTAGAGAGTTGATGCCAGATCCAGGTTCAACTTTTGCATATGGTACTGCAGGGTGTCCAGATCACAACGTCTCGTGGAAAGCTTTTGGTCAAAATGGCATTGTAGATCTTAATAAACCTGGCATTATAAGATGTCCTGGAGGACATGAGATTGACTTTGATAACCCAAAAAGTAAGTACTACGATTCCGGTAGTGGAGTTGTGATTAATAATGTTCGCTACTTTTTCAGAGGAGTTTACAATTCAGCGATAGTTAATACCTTTACTGGCTGGGGAAGTGATGCTGGGATTTTGCATCAGTTAGCATATGCTTATGCACTAACTGGAGAAGATAAATATGCATACAAGGCGGCAGTTATCTTTGATTGTTTGGCGCATTTAAGCCCTACAACAATAGGACCGAGAGATTTTAATCCGAATGAGCCAACTAGGGTTACGGGACGGCTTCACTTATTATCATCGATTGTTCATAGAACCAAAGTACATTTTGTCCGTAGTTATGATCTTCTTTACAATAATCCTGCAATGCAGGCCAAGTCTTTTTATAGTGAGAAGACTATAGCAGAAAACGTTGCAGAAGGACTTTTACTTGACTATATGTTTAAAGAGTTTGATCTTAGAAACGGGAACTTTTCAACTTTCCATAATCATGAGTCAGATGAGCTCCGTGGTATGCTGGCAGTTGGGCTTGTTTTAGGAATTTCAGACTATATTAAGTGGGGACTAGATGGAGCCGGCTACTTCTTTGAAAACACCATTGACAAAGATGGTCTCTACTATGAAGGCTCCCCTTCATATGGGAACTTTGCCCAAGCTGTTTTTTCAGATATTGCTGAAATGGCCTACCACTATGATCCTGCTAAATACGACATTGAGGGCTTGCCAGAAAGAATCAATTATTACGATCATCCAAAACTAAGAGAATTTTTGTTTGGGCAAAGGGATAAGTTGGATATTGCTGGTCACTTTGCAAGTTATGGTAATGCCTCAAGTGATACAGCTCGTATTTTAGAATATTCTAGAAATCCATCTGGAGAGTTTAGTATGGTAGATCGTCTCTATCATCGTACTGAGAATCCAGAATTAAAGGCCAAATATGAAGATGCGCTTTTAGAGATGAGCCAAGGCAATCCCGATACCCTACGCTCTGGGACTTGGGCTCTTTTTAGTGCAAAGCCAGGTGGTATAGAGCCAAAGAATCGTTTTAGGGACGTGGATACTGCAACAACCGCCTATTATGCCACTAAG
>JAQVYS010000099.1 GCA_028708605.1 Bacillota bacterium | reverse complement strand
CCGCCAAACTTAGTTGATTTTGACCGCCAGACTATAAAGCCAAAAAGAACTAATGTTAAAAGAGAATCATAGAGTTGTACAGGGTGTCTGAGCCCTTCTGCAAAGCGAGTAGCAACTCCCCATGGCATTGTAGTTGGTATTCCCCAACAACACCCATTAAAAAAACACCCCATCCGACCAATAGCATAACCTAAACATAAAGGCAGAGCAGCTGCGTCTGCAAGCTTTGCAAGGGAAATCTTATAGCGAAATACATAATAAAAACCTACTAAAATCGCTCCAATAAGGCCTCCATGAAATGCAAGTCCGCCTTCTCTAACATTTAAAATGGCAAGCCAATTGCCTTTATACATCGGCCAATATTGGACTACCCAACCAATACGCGATCCCACAATGGCAAAAACTATCGCCCAAAAAGCAAAGCTACCAACAATATCAGCATTTAAGCCTCTTTTTTTTGCTTGTTTTTCTAAAAGCATTAGACCTACAAAGATTCCTAAAGCCACAAATACTCCATAGGTGTAAACAGAAATACTGCCGATGGAAAAAAGTATAGGATACATAGGTTGCCCCCCCAACTTACTCCTTCGCTTCTATATAACGAAGAGCTGATACAGCAGCGATCGCGCCATCAGCGGTTGCTGTAACTAGTTGTCTTAAAACAGTGTCTCTAACATCACCTGCTGCAAAAACGCCAGGTATACTTGTTCTGAGATTGACATCAGTTTCCACATATCCTTGAAGGTTACGTTTTAAGGAATCTGGGAAAAACTCGATATTCGGATCCTGCCCCACATAAACAAAGACTCCGTCTGTCTTTAAAGTAGCTTGATAGGGTTCGCCTTTTGATTCTCTTTCTAGATTTTTAAGACTTACTCCTCTTACAGTTTCATCACCTATTATTTCCTCTACCACTGTATTCCAGATAAAGCGAATCTTAGGGTTTGCGAAAGCTTTTTTCTGGGCGACTGCGTTAGCTCTTAACTTATCACGACGATGAACTATCGTAACTTGTCTTGCAAATCTTGTCAGATAAAGTCCCTCTTCAACTGCAGCGTCGCCACCACCTACAACAACTACCTCTTTTTCTTTATAAAAAGCTCCGTCGCATGTTGCGCAGTAACTAACTCCTTTTCCACGGTACTGACTCTCTCCAGGGACATTTAATTTTCTTGGTTCTGAGCCTGTAGCCAAAATAACAGCTTTTCCTAAATATGTCTTCTCATCGACTTCTATCTTTTTTAAGTCGCCTTCTAAGCCCATAGACGTGATTTCACCTGTTAAGTACTCTGCACCCATATTCTGCATCTGGTCATACATTTTCATTGCTAAATCTGGACCGCTTATTCCCTCTGGAAATCCAGGATAGTTTGCAATATCAAATGTTGTTGCCGCTTGACCTCCAGGCATTCCTCGTTCAACAACCAATGTCTTTAACGCAGATCTAGCGCCATATATTCCCGCAGTCATGCCTGCAGGGCCACCACCAATAATTATTAGATCATATATTTCCATTGTAATGCCCCCTTTCCTTTCATCTTACCCTCTAGAGCTATAGTACAATCATAATTTTTTCTTATTAGTCTTTAAAAGGTACAAGAAAAATGGCCCACCAAGAAGTGATGTGATAACACCTACTGGAAGCTCTGTAGGTGCTATTATGGTACGGGCTAGACAATCAGTAATTACAACTAGTAGCCCGCCTCCTAATACACTTGCTGGGAGCAGGTATTTGTGATCTGGACCAATTAGTAGTCTTATAATATGTGGAACCATCAAACCAACAAAACCGATCACACCTGTTACACTCACTGCAACAGCTGCTAAAAAAGATGCTGTAGTAAGGATAATGTATGTTTCTCTAGTTACATTAATGCCCAAATTCCAAGCAGCTTCTTCGCCAAGAAGTAAAGCATTTAAAACTCTAGATTTGGAATTTAAAATAAGTAATCCTATAATCAAACAAAGAAAAAGCATCCGTACGCTGCTCCAACTAATCCCTGAAAAGCTACCCATCATCCACATCACAATCTTATCCATGGAGGCCCGATCTAAGACTAAAATCACAGAAACTAGACTAGATGCTACAGACCCGATTGCAACACCTGCCAAAACGAGATCCTGGACTCTGCGAACCATTCCGTTTGAAGCTAGAGTATAGACAATGGAGGTCACAGCCAAAGCTCCTAAAAAAGCTGCAAACGAAAAGCCATAGACACTTTGTACAGACAAAAGTGAGGCGATAGCAGCACCAAGGCTAGCTCCTGCAGAAACACCAAGAATATAAGGGTCAGCTAGGGAGTTTTTTAAAACTCCCTGGAATGCTGTACCTGACAAAGCTAAAACCGCTCCAACTAAAACTGCTCCTAGAACCCTAGGTAGTCTAATTTGCCAAAAAATGCTATGCCAATAGCTTGGACCTTCTGGACCTTGTCCCAACAAAGTTTTTATGATCCAGCTGCTTGGAAGTCTTACCGCCCCTAAGCTTGAGGCAATGATTATGGCAAGGGCTATTCCTACCAAAAGCACCCCAAACAGTTTATTGTAAGTTAATAAGCGTCTCATACAATGCCTCAAGGCCGTCCCAAAGCCTCTTTGTAGGGAATGAATATAAAGATGGATCTACCTGTACTAAGCGATCCTTAAAAGATGCATAAACCGGTCTTTGTAAAGCCTCTTCAAGATTGTAGTTTGTAAGGATAATTAGATCGGGACTTTGTTTGATCAAATCCTCCTCACTATAAATTGGATATGATCCTACCGCCATTGCTCCAATATTTTCGCCACCAGCTTTTGTAATGACATCATTCCAAAGAGAACCTTTTCCGGCTGTCATTAAAGGATCATTCCATATCTCTACAAAAACCTTAGGCATTTTAGGAAAAGATGCAAGGGTATTTTGCCTTTTTTCAAGGTTCTCGACAATTTCAAGCGCTTTATCCGAAGCCCCTAGAGCTTTCCCAACTAGTAAATAGGTCTCGAGAGTCGTATCTAAATCCCTTGGATTGACTGCTATCACCATGAGACCTAACTGTCGCAATTGTTCTATTTCTTTAGGAGCAAGTCCATAGTTACCTACAACAATATCAGGACTTAATGAAAGGATCTTTTCTATATTGAGTGGACTACCACCAATTTTTTCAATATTTTTTACCTCAGCTGGGTACTCTGCCCAGTCGTTAACACCAACAACCTTACTTCCTAGCCCTAGATCAAAAAGCATTTCAGCATCAGAAGGAACTAAGGCAACAATTCTATTCGGGACCCTTGTAACATCAATTTCAAAACCTGTGACATCGATTACTTTAATAGCACTACCAAAAGTTGAAATCAACAGAACAAGCAGTAAAATAGCTACACTATGACGAACTTTCATTATGGCACCTTCCTTTACGCGAAGAAGTATTTTTTCTTAGGCAGGTCTCCTGACTCACAGATCATAGGTTAATTCGACAATCCTTCCCAACAATAAAGTCAGTGGTTGTCAACCTACCTGCATACAGTGGCGCGACCGTGCAGTTTAGCCCAGACGTTCATTCTAGATGGCTCTGCTTCCCTATTCTCCCAGTTTTTGGGCACCTAAGTTTAATAATATTTCACCTTGCGGCAGGCTTTTTCCTTCCTCTAAACCCAAAGAGTAGTTCTTCCATTAAATTTCTTTTACGTCAACCTGACTTACTCATGCAGGAAAAGCAAGTTTCATATTGTATAATATTAAAGAGAGGGTGCTACACAGTCACCCATATAGTTGGAACGATTTTATCGGAGGTGTTTCTATTGGACGAAGCAAAAAGAACTCTACACGACGAGGAGTTTTATCGCCGTAAATGGAAGAAAAAAGCCTTGCAATTTAGTATTCTTGGAATAATTGTACTGGCTATTCTAGGTTATTTTGGTATAAAGCAATTAAATGCCAGTAGAGCGTATAAAATAGGTCTTCAATTAATGGAAGAAGCGCAGTGGGAAGACGCAGTTACATCATTTGACAGAGCCTTATCAATCAGATCTGAGTTTCCAGATGCCAGTTTCAAGAAAGCCGAAGCACTCGTAACCATTTCCCGTTTCGAAGAAGCAAAACAAACTTTACTCAACACTAATCCTGATAGCTTAGGAAACAAAGCACTTGCTGCCGATGTCTATAATCTTCTTGGCATTATTTCTCTAAGACAAGGCAACTTAAATGAAGCTGTAACAGACTTTGATAAAGCTATTCAACTAGTACCTACTGCTAGTGCCTATCTTGGTCTTGCTGAAGCGCTAGTTCGTCAAGAAAAAGAGCTAGATAAAGCTGTTGAATATGTTAATGCAGCTATTGCTTTAAGGCCAAACCCAGGAATGTACACCAGCCTTTACAACATGCAAGGTCGTGCATATCTTGCTAGTGGCAACTATGAAGCTGCCACCAAGGCCTTTTATGAATCTTTGTCTTACAACGACAACTATGTTATGTCCTATTACTACCTTGGCGTATCCTTTGAACAAACAGGAGATATTGCTAAGGCTAAAGGCGCCTATACAAGAGCTGTTGAGCTAAATCCAGACTACGATGATGCCTTCTACGCCTTAGAAGAACTAAACAACAATTACCCAGAAGTGACTCCTGAAGCTGTACGTTAAACAAAAAAACACTAATAAGAATAAAAGAGCGGAAAGCATTTGCTTTCCGCTTCTTTTACTGATTTACCGCTTGCTGGTTCCTAAATAAACTAGCAGCGGTTTCTTCTTCGGTAGGCTCGCTCATCTCAACAAGCATACCTTCTAAAACCATTAGCCAATCTTTTAACTCCGGGCAGGCTCTAATTACCTCTTTGACTTTATACTTGCGCAATACTTTTGTAATATCTGCTTGGAAATCTTCTAATACTGCAACTTTGATCTTGTTTTCTAACTCATCGCTTGGTTTTTTACCTAATCTCATCTTGTTAATATGCTTTAGTACTGGATTCAATCTTTGTATCTTTCTTAGTTCAGCTTGTTCCTTAATAAAATTAAGTCTTCTAGTATCCTTACATGTTTTTGTCATCTTTTTATAAAGCCGCGCTAGATCCATAGCATCATTTAAGGCTCTATGGGCTTTACCAGAATGAGCGATATTAAAGACTTTCATCGCATCAGATAGACCACATGTTTGCCAGTCAAACTCATTACCAAAGATTTTTTGATAGTCGGCATAGCTTCTTTCTAGCAAAAGTACAAAAGCTGTTTCAATGTTTTTTACCGAACACTCTTTTACAACCTGCCGATAATCACTTTCATTCCATGAATAGACTTTTTCAATATCCTTATAACCATCTGTCCAATTATCTAAATCAACTAATACATCCTTAAGTTCTAATGCACGAAAAAGTTTTTTCTTGTCTATGCCTGTAAGATGAAGACAATACGGAGACAGCTTGGTTTGATAAGTTGGCCTAACTAATTCGCCAAAAGAATCTATGATCCTAAGCTCATCATCCATAAGTACTGCCCCGATCTCAATTATCTCACTATTTAATTCACCAGTTAGTTCTTTCCAAGTATTCATTTCTAAGTCCAAAAATAAAAACATTTACTGCCTCCTCTCCTACAAACTTAGAAGGTGATAAACACTATCACCTTCTAAGTCTACATCACTTTGTGTCTTACTAAAACCCTTTAAGTGAATCTTCCAAAACCCACTTGTTCTTTTAAATATTAACAGAGACTACATCTCTATCTATAAGCTTAATTGCTGTGCTTAGTTTATCAACAAGACTATGATC
>JAQVYS010000098.1 GCA_028708605.1 Bacillota bacterium | reverse complement strand
TCTAAATTTTGTAAAGCAGAACGTGCTTTATTATAACGCTTATAGTAGTTTTGAGCATTTTGATTAGGAGTAAGTAAAGGATCTGTATCGATAGTAATAAGGGGTTGCCCCTCAGTATAATAGTCTGGAATTTCCACTTTGGAAGGACCTTTTTTTAGTAGGTGAAGACTTGCTGTCAAAAGGTCACCTTTTTTTCGATATTCATTAGCTTTTTGGGCGTTTAATAATGCTTCATTTCTCAGCTGTAATTTTTTTGTGTTTTTGTTTAAGTGGTTCTGCAAAAAAGATAGGAGATTGTTTTTTTGTTGGGTTAACTTATCCTTTGTTGAGAGTTTTGAATAATAAGAGTCAAGAACAGAATTTACTCGGCCTCTTCCTGGGGGATAAAAAATTAAAGAGTCGCCATCTGTATTAGGAACAAACTTACCTTTTTCAGCGAGTTTTACCAGTTCCAAAATTATCTCAAGCACCTTTTCAGGATGATTTTCTGGTCTTTCAACGTTATCTAATATTTGTTTTGCTAAATCTGGAGAGAGCGCTGCAACATTCTTAACTAAAGCATCGTAGCTTTTCTTCGGATTTGCAGCTTCTAAAAACCAACCGAGTTTTTCTGGAGTGAGATTTTTAGGGTTTTCTTTTTTCTGCGGAGGAGGAAGGGTATAGGCCATTTGAGGCAAAATCTGTCTGACCCTACTTTTTGACTCATCAACACGAAAAAGTGCATCTATAATAACATCTTCTTCACTCAAAAGAATGATATTAGAGTGTTTACCCATAATCTCTAGTACTAGAGATTTCTTGATCTTTGAACGGCCGTAGTCTTCTTCACGACTAAAATTAAGGCGGACAATTCTTTCAAAAGGTGTACTAGAAATGTCGTCAAGGCGATATTTTTCAAGATGCTTTCGAAGTAACATGCAAAAGGCACTAGGAGTATGTGGATTTGTGTATTTCTCTTGTGTTAAGTAAATACGGCCAAAACTTGGATGTGCTGAAAGTAGCAGATGCAGATTTTTCCCGGGGAGCCTAAGTTCGATGATAATTGTGGCTTTTTCTGGGTGGTGAATTTTTTCTACCCTTGCTCCAAGTAAATGTTCTTTTAGTTCTACTGCTACGGATTGTAGTAATAAAGCGTTGAAGGACATAGCTTTCACCTCTTAAGTTAAAGTATACCATGAGAAGGCAATATGGGGTAAACTGTCGAATGGAAGTGTAAGTGGAAATTTCGACTACCATTCTATCGAGGGTTTTAGGAGGTTTTTTTATGCGTAGATTTATTGCAAGCTATCTAGCTGTTTGTATAGTTTTTTTGGCAGCTCCTTTTGTTTTTGGCCAAGTTTTATCGTATACCTATCCTAGACCTTTTGATTTAGCTCTACTTTATTTTAGTTATGGTCGGTGGGATTTAGTTACGCCTGAGTTAAACAAAGCCTTGCAAGAAAACTCTAAAGACCCAGAGTTACTGGCCTTTATTGGTTCGTTTCTATCAGCTCTTGGCGATCAAAGCCAAGCTAGAACCTTTTTCACAGAAGCTGAAAAAGCAAAGGCTAGTCCAGGAATCTATATTTTGCATGGTGATGTTTACCGAATCTTAAATAATAGTAAAAAAGCGGAGGAGTATTATAAGAAAGCATTGCAAAGACAACCAGAGTCAGTTATGGCTTATGTAGGAATTGGTAAGCTTAGAGAAAAAGATAATAAACTAGAGGAGGCACTAGGCTTTTATCTGCAGGCTCTTAACTTAAATCCTGAAAGGTTAGAGACTTTACTTTCTGCAGGTATAATTGAGTATGAACTAGCACAGTTTGAAAAAGCATCTGAGCATTTTCAAACTGCAGTAGAGATAGACCCAGCAGGAGCCACAACCCATTTGTGGTATGCAAAGTCATTATATGCCTTAGGCGATATAGATAAAGGCTTACAGCAACTAGAGAGGTCCCTAGAATTAGATGCTATGCTAGAGGAAGCAACTCTCCTTAAGAGCCAGTGGCAAGGACACTATTCGCTTAATTAAGGCTTTTTGGAATAACTAGAATAACTAAGCACTAGAGAGAAATTCAGAGCAGATCAACATATTTCGTGGATTTTGCCAAAGCTTTATGTTACAATTGATAGGATATAAGAAAATCCTTTTGTTGGAATTTTAGGAGTTGTTTTGTGTGGAACATTCTTTAGTAAGCATGACTGGTTATGGACAGAGCTCGATTAGTACCAGTAAACTTACAATTACAGCGGAGATGCGTTCTGTAAACAGTCGGTATTTGGAACTTAAATTTAGAATGCCTTCGATGTGGGGCGAATTAGAAGAGCGGATGAGAGAGCTCATTTCTCAAAAGCTTTCTCGCGGTAGAGTCGATGTATCTATTTATGTTTACTATGCGCAAAGTGATGCAAAACTCAATATTGATTGGCAGCTCTTAGAAAGCGTTAAAGAAGCTCATGAGAAAGTAAAGACTGTAGTTGGTTTAACGGAACCGCTTAGTTTTGCTGATCTGCTTGCAGTTGAGGGAGTCTTAAA
The DNA here is from genome assembly GCA_028708605.1 of Bacillota bacterium. GTDB lineage: Bacteria > Bacillota > DTU065 > DTU065 > DTU065 > DTU065. Next base: position 3,320 of record JAQVYS010000098.1, on the reverse strand, counting down.
GCTTGAAAAGCAAGAGGAAGATTTAGATGAGATTTGGCAAAGTCTAAGTATTGTACTTACAGATGCCCTAGACCAGCTTTTTAAAATGAGAAAGACCGAAGGCCAAAGGTTAGCTTTAGATGTGGCTGAAAGAATAGAATATATACAGAAGAAAACGCTAGAGTTAGAGTCTTTAGCACCCCTTGTTGTTAAAGAGTACCATCAAAAACTTCAAGAACGAGTGAATGAATTGGGGGTAATACTTGCAGAGGACCGATTAGAGCAAGAAGTTGCGCTAATTGCTGATAAAATGAACGTCACTGAGGAATTAGTCAGGTTAAAAAGCCATTGTGATGGATTTTTACAGATAATGCAAGAAAATAGCTCTGTTGGCAGAAAGTTAGATTTTCTTTTGCAGGAGATGAACAGAGAAATAAACACTACAGGTTCGAAGTCTTCAAGCTTAGCAGTTAGCCGCATTGTGGTTGACATTAAGAGCGAGCTTGAAAAAATCCGGGAACAAATTCAAAACATTGAGTAGTTAACTTTGGAGGTGTTTTTATGACAATCCCATCACTTACACCTGAAAAACGCAAAGAAGCATTAGAGAAAGCTCAAGTTATGCGAAAAGAAAGAGCAGCTTTACGTGTGAAAATGAAAACTGGAGAAATAACATTAAAACAAGCATTAAATTCAACTAATGAAGTAATAACTAAGATGCGAGTCAGTTATCTACTTGAATCTTTGCCACATATAGGCAAAATTACTGCGGCTAAAATAATGGCAGATATCGGAATTAGTGCCAATCGCAGAGTGCAGGGTCTAGGTGGACGGCAAAAAGAAGCTTTATTACAGAAAATCAAGTAGGGAGGAGACGTTATCATGAGTACAGAGATTAAGCTTATTAACATTGGTTTTGGCAACATTGTAGCTGCTAATCGCATTATTGCCATTGTTAGTCCCGAATCAGCTCCAATCAAGAGAATTATTCAAGAAGCACGCGACCGTGGTATGCTTATCGATGCAACTTACGGGCGAAGAACGAGAGCTGTTATTATAACAGATAGCGATCATGTAATTCTTTCAGCTGTTCAACCAGAAACTGTCGCACATCGGCTTGGCAATAAGGAAGAAGAAAGCCTTGATGATTAAGCAGAAAAAAAGAGGAAGTCTATTTGTCTTGTCAGGGCCAAGTGGAGTAGGTAAAAACACTCTAATAGATACTGTATTAAAACGTAATACTGATATTGTGTACTCTATCTCTGCAACTACAAGAAAGCCTCGTATCCAGGAAAAAGACGGTGTGAATTACTATTTTCTTTCAAAAGAAAGATTTGAACAGATGATTTTGGAAAATGCTTTTTTAGAGTGGGCTGAGTTTTGTGATAACTACTATGGAACTCCTATCGCACCGATTGAAAAGACCTTAAATAAAGGTATAGATGTGATCATGGACATTGAGATTAAAGGTGCTAAGCAAGTAGCACAGAGATGGCCTGATGCTGTCCTTATATTTTTAATCCCTCCTTCTATCGATGAATTAGCAAGACGCATTAAAAATCGCAGGACAGAAACTAGCGAAGAGATAGATGCAAGACTAGCTCAATCGCTTGTTGAGATGAATGTAGGTCGCATGTATGATTATTATCTTGTCCATGACAACACAGAGCATACGGTCCTAGAGCTTGAAGCCATCAGACTTGCTGAGTCATTGAAGGTAAAAAGAACGGATTGGGATCTTGTAATCGACTCTCTAAAGGGGGATTTGAATGCGTAAACAACCTTATCTAGACGACTTAGAGGAGATTGTTCCTAGCAGATATAGTATGGTTCTTGCGGTTGCTAAAAGAGCAAGACAGATACTGCAAGAAGAGAGTGATGAAGAAAGCCCTTATTTAGGGGTAGTAAAACCAGTTTCTATCGCCATGTATGAACTGCTAGATAAAAAGTATGAAGTGATCGAAACATCAAGCGAGAATAAGGGAGAAACTTCGAACCGCAAAGTTCAGGAGTTTGATGATATAGAATAAACTGGGGGCACAATGATGGGAAGCATATGGCAAGACAAGGTTGTGTTAGTAGGGGTAACCGGTGGTATTGCTGTGTATAAGGTTGTAGAGTTGGTAAGCTCCTTGAGAAAAAAAGGGGCTAACCTAAGGGTAGTTATGACTGAAAATGCCACAAGGTTTGTCACGCCACTTACGTTTAGAGAAGTAGCTAATGCACCTGTCTATTACGACATGTGGCAAGAGCCTACCCATTATGATATGGCCCATATATCACTTGCAGAAGAGGCGGATGTTTGTCTTGTAGCTCCGGCAACTGCTAATTTTGTCGGTAAACTTGCAGGAGGTATCGCCGATGATCTTCTTACCACTACACTCCTTGCAACTGAAGTCCCAATTGCTATCTCTCCCGCTATGAATACACATATGTGGCAAAACCCGGCAGTACAAGATAATGTAGTCAAGCTTAGAAATCGTGGTATTAAAGTGATCGAACCTGATGCTGGGCATCTTGCTTGTGGACAAACTGGTAAGGGGCGTCTTCCAAGTGTAGATACTCTTCTTTTTGAGTTAGAAAGTTTGCTCTGGCCTCAGGATCTTACCGGAAAAAGGTTTCTCATAACCGCAGGTCCAACTAGAGAGTTTGCTGATGATTTTCGTTTCATCTCTAATCCATCTACAGGGAAAATGGGTTTAGCTTTAGCAAAGGCTGCTAAGCTTAGAGGTGCTGATGTTGATTTTATTCTTGGACCTTGTGATTTAGAAATTCCAAGGGATATTAATGTCCATAATGTATCTAGTGCTTTAGATATGTACAAAACAGCAAAAGCACTCTTTCTAGACGCTAATGTATTAATAAGCGCTGCTGCTGTTTCGGATTTTCGCCCAGAACAACGTTTTTCCGGCAAGATAAAAAGAGAGGCGAAGGAAGATAAATTTATGCTTCCTTTAGTAAAAAATCCAGATGTTTTAGGGTCGTTATCTAGAGAGAGAGATGGCCAAGTACTTATAGGATTTGCTGCTGAATCGAGTGAAATGTTAAGTAATGCTAAAAGAAAGCTTGAAAACAAAGCTTTAGATATGATAGTTGCAAATAATATAAGTGGCACCGATACAGGTTTTGCCGTAGATACAAACTCGGTTTGGTTATTAGGGAAAGATTTTGAGATAGAAGTCGGTTTAGAATCCAAAGATACTATAGCGCAAAAAATCATAGATACAATAGTTGAAAAGTTCTTGAGATAGGAAGTGAATTAATGTCTCAACGTTATTTATTTACATCAGAGTCTGTTACTGAAGGTCATCCAGATAAGGTAGCTGACCAAATTTCAGATG
>JAQVYS010000097.1 GCA_028708605.1 Bacillota bacterium | reverse complement strand
ATTTCGTGTAAGACTCAATTATTTTTATACAGGAGTATTTCTAATTTAGGTACAGCAATCATGGAAAAGACAATTCGGTCTTTTCCATGTATTTTTTTAATTGTCGTACGGAGTATCTCCACGAAAGGAGAGACAGGTGGAACAGACAGCCAGTAAAGCAGATGAATTCATTGGTGAGCATTAAAGTAATGAGTTTACGTTTGACGAGATAGTGTGTTTTGTTGGGTGTTCTTCATATCACGTTGCTCACAAGTTCAAAGAAGCGACTAGTAAAACCGTAATGGAGTATAGTCAGGGAAAGCTTATTGTTGCAGCAGCAAACGTCCTAAATACTGCGATGAAATACTGCTTTGATACTCATGCAGTCTTTACAAAGGCTTTCTTGACTTTTTCTTTGAAATACTTCTGAAAATGGTGAAATTATTCATGGTAAGCCACTTCACGATCAGATGGTTTGCGATTGATCAGAAAAGTTCTTAAAAGTATGAGAACCAAAATTACTTAATGCTAAAATAGGTCTATTAGAATTAATTATGAAAGTTAATTGGGGGAAATGGGGCTTAAGAGATTATGCAATAGAAGGTCTATCTAACCCAGATTCAGATGGTGGTCCAGGAACATTTAAGGGAGTATATGATGTAACCGATGCCTTTTTGAATAGACGTTTTTATTTAACACAACCCATTGAACTAACGATGATGATAAACGCTGTTCCCGGGCCGGTAACAATTAAGCGACTAGCTATTATGGTTCTAAAAGAACCTTTGAGTGATAACGAATAAGTTGTTTCACTTTTTTGCTATGCAGAAGTCATGTATGTAACAAGAGGAGTTAGATTCTCGATTTACTGCTGAGCTTAAAAGAAAGAGATAGCCTTATGATAATCGAAGGCATCCTCGACTTGAGTTTTTGGTAAGTTCTTTTTTGAAAATGGCCTCCTTTTCGGATCTTTTTCAGCTAATTGTGAATATATTATTAAAATGAAACTCCTCGCAAATGGCTAAATGCCAATTGTAAGGAGTATCTCTCATATCTACGTTATTTACTTATATCTACTTTTGGAAAACCCATTTCAGATACAGATGGCACAATATCAAAGTTAGCATAGTTAGCGAGATCCTGACTTTTCTTTAAAAGAATATTCTCAAAGTTTTGGTATCTATTTTTGATATTATTTAGATAGTAAGGGATGTTTTCTATTAGCCAAAGTCTCTCAAACTCAGTTCTAACTTCAATTAAATGTGGTAAAAAGGCATCTATCTCTTCTTTTGCTTGCAATAAAAGTGCTTTGTTATTGGTGGCAGCTGCTTCATTTACAAGATGAATAACTTTTTCAGTCATTTGAAGTTTGCGTCCAAATGTACCGACTCTTTTAGCTACATAGGGAAGAGACTCGATCATGAAACTATTTTTGGCTGGGGGAGTATCTGCGACAATCTTAAGAACTTTTTCTTCCGCCTGTAGGAGATATGGTGCATTTTTTCTCATACCATAGATATCTAAAGTTGCGAAAGGATCCATGTTAAATAAGACATTAGCGCCTTTTTCATAAGATAGGTGAGTATATTGAGTTGATCCCGCAAGAATCTCAATGGCATCGCCTATTCGACTACCATATGCACCAACTACTACATCTCCAAAACGTTTTCTTAGGCCAGAGTAATCAGTTTTTCCACCTTTCCACGCAGCTTCTGCACTTAATGCTACGCCAAACCAATTAGGGCCAAAGAGGGTCTCACCATCATCATCCCAGGTAGTAACTAGGATACCCTCTCCATTATGCTGGATTAGTTGCGACGCATAGTCTCTAACGTTGTAATAAGAGTGGTTATATGATGGGAAATTCGTATTCCAGTTTGATAGTCCAGGAGCACCCCACTGTCTAAGTCCTTCATCAGCAAAAGGCTTAAGCCTGTCAGGAATACTTGCACTTTCCATGTAATGCCAATTAACTACTACAGCATCTGTTGGCAAACGACTTATTAATTCTCTATGATTTAGGGCCATATCGTTCCAAAACATTGCGGTTTTACCATGCTTATTGACAATATCAACTACCTTAAGCAAATGGTTTAGGTATACTTCACTTATGCCACCTATCTCTTTAGCTAAAGCACCGCTTTTACCATAACCTAATTCCCACACTTCATCACAATTAATGTGTATATAATCGGATGTGCTAACTGCGGCATATCGGCCTATAACTTCATCTAGAAACTCATATACTTCAGGGTTAGTAGGATCAAGTTGTACACTTGAACTACCGGGGTTATTAGAGAACTTCATAAACTCAGCGATCCTTAGAAAAATAAGATTGTGGCCAAAGGTTTGAATAGATGGGATGATCTCTACATGATAGTTAGATGCAAATTCTACTAACTCTGCAAAGTCAGCAATACTGAAGATCTCACCATTTTTTCCGACACCTTCTAAAACATGAAGTTCCATATATGGAGCGAATACATTTAACTTTAACTCACTCATCTGTTTTACAATGGTCTTCATATAATCTAAGTTTGTAATAGGACCACGGGAGATATCATCTTGAAGTCCACGGTATTTTAGTGAAGGATAGTCAATAATTCTTGCTCCAACTGCAACTTTTGTTCCATCAACTTCGTCTGTTAATTGTGCAAGTGTTTTAAGTCCCCAGTAGGTACCTATTGAATTTCTACCGATAATTACTACTTTGTCTGAGGTAACTTCAAGTACATAACCTTCATCATTCTCAGGTACAAGTTGAATTAGTTCAGCTAATTCAGTTGAGAGATTCGTATCACTTGCAATGTCTTTTACTGAACCGATAATAAACTGTTTTTGAGAGTTTTCCTTTTGTTCAAAGGGCGATATCTCTTCGATATACATCGAAAGACCAAATTCGTCAGTTTCGCTTAAGGCAGTTAAAGTAAAACTATCAAAGAAAAAATATTCGTCATAGTTAGTAGTAGTTTTCTGGGGAAGAGGTAACAGCCTTCTTGTTGGTCGAGGTAGGTCAAGCTCAATGGCTCCAACAAAAAAACTAAAAGAGGTGAGCATAAAGGCAATGGCAAGTAGTTTCAATCTCATAATTCACACATCCTTTTAATCGTTACAAGGTCTACTTATACTCTAACACTCGAGAAGGTTTGTATTTGCCTTTTACAAATTCGTAGATAGCAGTGTAGATATTATAAAGTTTCTCGTTGCTACTTTTATAAAAATCTAATAAACCACCTCCGCCTTCATAATAACTGATTAGAGCGTTATCCATGTAACCTAAATGGACGCCCATATCGAGGTATTCATAAAAACGTTGCTCATATGAGGGTTTAGTGACATTACCATCAACTTCAATCTCTAAGCCCATGTTATATTTGCGAGCCATGGCAGCTGCTTTTTCGAGCCGATCGATCTTGAGGTTTTCACCCCATAGGTAGTTTGGTTGCATCATTACTGAGTCAAAGCCATATCTTTGATGGTTACTGATACCGTTTGCATCGTACATAGGGATCCAGTAGAGACTAAGGCCGTGTTCATGAATAACACTTGATGCTTCTCGTACTAAAGCTCCATCAGAGCCGCTTAACCCTTCTTCAAACCAATAAAAACCAATTAACTCGAGATTATTGAAACGTTGGGGGTTAAAGAGTTTTAATGCTTCAGAGATGAACCAGTTAACTGCTTTTATGCGATTATCTCTTTTGCTAAAGTCTTCAGAAACTCCATCATTATCTAAATCACCAAAGTCTTTTTGCTCAACACTAGGATATGGAATCATTAAAATAACTTTGGCTTTATAGTCCTGATCGTCTAATCCAGCATCTCTTGCAAGATCGACAGCTTGATTCAAACTATCAAGGTTTTTACCTTCACCATACAAGAGATCTAACCAATGGTACCAATGTGTGATGTTAGTTGGATTTGTTCTGTTATCACCATAGATATTTAAAAGCAAAAAGGTGTCAAAAAACCAATCTTCATACTTATTAGAGTAAATATCATTAGTATCTGTTCGTTTGCCATAGGCCACGTAGGGGAGAAGGTCAAAAGAACTCCAAGTGCGATGAGTGTAATACAATATAATATGTCTGGCATTTTTTTCATCAAAGGGACCTTTATAACCTGGCCATTTACTATCATCTTCATCTAGAATACTAGTGATGATTCTTTTATTAGAAACTTTTACTTCAAGAGGTTCAAGCTCAGTTATTTTAACACTATCTACTTCAGCAGTACTATAATCGCAGTAGAAAGCGATTGATCCTTGTGTAAATTTATTGTCAGGGTCAAAGGTATTAATTCTCAGTTTATCATCTACATAAACTTTGATCTGGTTTGCTTGAATTTGGATCTTGATATTCATCCACGAATCTTGCTTTGCAACATTGCCCATTTGCCCTAATATTACTCTCTCGTTCCAGGCACCGTCATAACGGGAAAGTAGGATTGCGGTAGGTGTGATAGCAAGGCCATAGCCGTTCCAGACTTCGTTTGCTCGAAAGAAAATGAATTTAGAGCCATTTTCGTTACCAAATTTAGTTACTCTTATCTTGGTATTTATTTCATAATTTGTCCAGTCAAAGCCTTTTGTATATAGTGCTGTACCAATCGTATAGGTGTCATGAGCTAACACACCGTCTCTAAACAACCAGTTGTTCCGATCGAATTTCCAATCATGGTTAGCTACTGCAAAAGTATCTTCATAATAGATATCTTCTGGAGCTGCTGAAGCATAATGTGAGAGCAAAGATAACATAACAAAAATACAAATAACAACAGCTAGTTTATCACTCATTTTCTAACCTCCATGTATAGACTTTCGTTTTTGTTCACCTAATACTGTTATATAACAGAGGGGAAAATCCTCTTTTAAGCTAAAGAAATCCAAGTATAATTTAAGATATTTACAAACGATTTGTAGAGGGTTTGTAAAATATATAGAGTAAGGATTAGTAGGGTCACTTAGTGTAAATTTATTGTAGAAAAAAAAGAAAGAGAATAGTTCCCCGTATTATGATTAAGGTGTCAACCAATAATCGAAAGAAGGGAACTACTCTCATGAACATTATATCGCAACTACAAGAATTTATCAGCAATAACATCAGCAACATTTTCGAACAGTGCTTAGAAGGTACTAGCTTTACTGAACTAGTCGGTACAACAGAGAAATTTGTATATCAATTAGGCTGCCTTGTGATAGAAAGTGGCATGAAAATAGTTGAAGATGAGATAGATAAGCATCCAGCTAGAAAGCAGAATTGGCATATAGAACGAAGAAATGATAAAAAAACTATATCGACAGTGCTGGGCGATGTAACCTATTCTAGGACCTATTATTGCAACAAGAAGAACCAAAGTTACGCTTATCTGTGTGACAATTCGTTTGGAATAGGGAAACACGTAAGAATTGACACATCATTAAAGACTGCTATTGTTGAAAAGGCAACGGATTTGTCATACCAAAAAAACAATCGATAGTTTTCCTGAAGTAGGGATAAGCAGTAAAACAACAGTGATGAATATTATCCGCAGAGTGTCCAAAAAGAATCACTTGCGATTGCTTATGAAAATAGCATGGGGACTATATTTATTTTTTTCCTACAGTAAATTGACACTATCCTAGGGTCAAGAAAAGTTGACAAATACACTATTTGGTGTTACTATGTACTAGCAAATAAATATTGCTAATTTATGATAAAGGGGAAGCAGGTGCGAATCCTGCACAGGGCCGCTACGGTGTGGAACTAACAATTCTAAGTCCGATTACCTAGATCGTAATTAAAACACGATTTCCCGGATCTGGAAAGAAGTGTTGAAGGTCTACAGACCGCACATTTATGGGAGATGTGCGGTTTTTTTCTTAAAGCTGCTA
>JAQVYS010000028.1:8869-24871 GCA_028708605.1 Bacillota bacterium | reverse complement strand
GGTTTTGACAAAGACGATCAATTGAGATTGAAACAAACATGTGACGTTTTAGCAGCCAAAGGGGTAAAATTTCTGCTTTCTAATTCAGCTACTACTTATATAAAAACGCTCTACCAAGATTACGATCTAGTGTATGTCTATGCCAATCGGGTCATAAATTCTAACGCCAAAAAGCGAGGTAGTATTTGTGAACTACTGATTAAAAACTATTGAACAAAATGTGTCTAACGATACTCTCACAAGGGGTATAGCACGTTTGGTACAAAAAACGAATACAGTAGAGAATTGAGTTGTAAGCCTACACTCGCAACTTAAACAGAAGCTTGTTTTTACTTTCAATTTAACTTTCAAATTGAGAAGGTCTTACCAAAACAAAAAAAGCCCTTATGCAATATCTAAACTGCTCCCTGTTTACTTGACAGGTAGCAGTTCAATATCAACAGAAAGGCTTGTTTTGTATGTTAGGAATGCAAGATGAGTCTTATAAAATGACATAAAGGTTATTAGTCAAACACTACCAACTATAATAACCTGTGCATCGTCTTCTAGAGAACGCGCCTGCTTTGCAAGATCAATTAGGCTTAGAATTTCGCTTCTTTCAAAACGGAATCTCCAACCTAAAAAGCTTAAATAACTTTCTTCTTCAATAGATAGTTTTTCTGTAATATAGGCGAGTTTATAGAGTTCAAACAGTGCGATAAAACGGTCTTTTCGAGAAAGAAAAATAGTTTCTGGCCGTTTTGTAGTAGCAGAGTTGTTGATAGTGCCTCTCATGTTTTCTTCTAACATCATTTGATAAGTCCTGTCCTTTGGATCTACTTTAGCTTTTAAAGCGAGTAGTTCATTTGATAAAGCGAGAAGAAATTGTTTTTGTTCATCATTTAAATAGTTTATAAACATCAAAAAACCTCCTTGGGAAATTCTATGCCCGGAGGTTTAAGAAGTTGCTATATATTGTCTTATTTTTTATCAGGAGTCTTATCAAGCTCACCTTTTTCCCAAAACGTTTCTTTTACACCTTGAGGAAGGTATTGTTGCTTGATGTAATGACCTAAATAGTCGTGGGGGTAACGATACCCTACACCAAGGCCAAGAGCTCCATCTCCCCCTCTGCTGCCATCACGTAGATGCTTAGGCACATCATGCTTGGTATTTTGTTCAACATAACTCAATGCTTTGTCAATTGCTAGATAAGCTGAATTAGACTTCGGTGCTAGGCTAAGGTATATGGTAGCTTCTGCAAGTGGAATTCTTCCTTCTGGGAGTCCGATCCGATTTACTGCCTCAGCGGTGCTAACTGCTAAAGTCAGTGCATAAGGGTCAGCAAGCCCAATATCCTCAGCCGCCAAGATTATTAGTCTCCTGCAAATAAACAAAGGATCTTCGCCTGCATAGAGCATTTTAGCAAGATAATAAATGGCAGCATCTATATCAGAGCCTCTTACACTTTTGATGAAAGCACTAATTACATCGTAGTGTTCATCTCCACCTCTAGTGTAGTTTAGAAGGGGTTTTTGGATGATATCCTCTAGGATCACTTTAGTGAGCATTATTTCGTTATTTTCTCTAGGGCTAGTAAGAACACATAGCTCTAGAGTATTAAGAGCTTGTCTTGCGTCGCCATTAACTAAAACGACTAAGTAATCTAGAAAGCCATCTTCCATGGTAACCAAAAACTCCCCAAGACCTCGCTCCTTGTCGAAGAGAGCTTGGCTTAGGATCTGTTTTAGGTCGGTATCTTTCAGAGGAGTGAGTTCAACAATTCTGCATCTAGACAGTAGCGCTTTATTTACACTAAACATCGGATTTTCTGTTGTGGCTCCAATTAGAGTGATAGTTCCGTTTTCGACGTGGGGTAAAAGCGCATCTTGTTGAGACTTATTAAAACGGTGGACTTCGTCAATGAAGAGGATCGTTTTAAGGCTATGGAATTTGGCGACATCCTTAGCTTTAGCTATAGCTTCCTTGATATCGCTAATTCCACTTGTGACGGCAGAAATGGCAATGAATTCAGCTTTAGTAGTATTTGCAATGATTTTTGCTAGAGTAGTTTTCCCAGATCCAGGTGGTCCGTAAAGAACCATTGATGGCACTCTGTCTTTTAAGATTAGCTGCCTTAAAACGGTACCTTGACCTACTACTTTATTCTGCCCAACGAACTCCTCAAGTGTCCTCGGTCTCATGCGATCTGCCAAAGGGGCTTTCTTTTTAATATCTTTTTCATAGGTTTTTTCGAAAAGATCCATTAGCATTCCCTCACAGATCTAGGTTATTTTGGCATTCAGCCTCTAGGTTTTTGCGATTAGATAAAAGGATTAAGATGTCATTAAAATCTTCGATTTTATCTAGAGGGCTTGCAAAAAAGCCAGCTATACTTTGAGTAAATTCATTTAGAACATCCTCAGAACCTTTATAATAAATCCACTGCCCTCTGCGTTCTTCCTCAGCTAATCCTACAGCTTTTAGTCTGCGCAGATGCTGGGATACTGCAGGTTGGCTTACGTTTAAGAGACGTGCAAGTTCACAAACACTAAATTCTTGTTCCAGAATCAATTTAAAAATCTTTAGTCGAGTCATATCACTTAGCGCTTTAAGGCGATCAACTATTTCTTGCATTTAGTTACACCTCGTTTCAACTATAATTTAATTATATGCTTATAACCTGCTATAGTCAAAGGTTAGTCACAAATCACGAGGTTAGGCAAAATTGAGACCATTTGTCTTTTAACGCTCTTTAAATAAGCCATTTATAATTTGCGCCCTAAAGTAATCTTAATGATAAATCTTTTTGGTAATTCTAAACAGGTTTAAAATCTCACACATACCAGATAAGAAAATTTGACATAAAACGTTGTTTAACAGTCTAACGGGAGTATTATCTTAGAGGCAGATAAATTTAGTGATTATTTTAAAATAGAGGTTGATCTTTCCACATGACAGTGCTATTATTATAACGGAATCCCGAGTAAAAAGGTTGGGATTAAAGGAGGGTGCCCGTGAGGCTTTCTACAAAAGGCCAATATGGCTTGAGAGCAGTAGTGGATCTAGCTGACAGATATGGGCAAGGTCCGATCCCACTTAATACTGTAGCACAAAGAGAAGACATCTCCGAGCACTACTTAGAACAACTAATGAGCCAGCTAAGAAAAGCTGGAATCGTAACTAGTATTCGTGGTGCACAAGGTGGCTATCAGCTAGCTCGTCCACCTCAAGAGATTACTATCGCAGAGATTATTGAAGTTTTGGAAGGACCTATTGTTCCTGTAGACTGTCTAGCCAATGAAGACGGTTGCAACAGGTCAACTATCTGCGCTGCGCAAAGTGTGTGGAAAAAATTAGCTGAAGCAATGAATGATGTCTTAGGATCTACAACACTTGCAGACCTAGTTGAAGAAAACCAGAGGTTGCGAAATAAAAACGGCGATTTTATGTATTATATATAAATACTGAGACCCAAAAGAAAGGGGAGAAGGTGTACAACTTGTTTCAAGTTGCACTGCAAGATGACAGATAGAATTTATCTAGATCACGCAGCTACTACCGCTGTTAGAAAAGAAGTTTTTGATTATATGTTACCCTTTTTCACCGAACACTTTGGTAATCCCATGAGTGTGCACAGCTTTGGACGTGAGACTAAAAAATATTTAGAGGCAGCTCGCGAAACTATTGCAAACTGCATCGGAGCTGAACCTCGTGAAATAATGTTTACTAGTTCTGGTACTGAAGCTGATAACTGGGCGATTAAAGGAGTTTTAAAGGGCCAATCCAAAAAAGGCAAGCATATTATAACTTCCCAGATTGAACATCATGCTGTCCTTCATACCTTAGAGCAACTTGAACAACAAGGCTATGAAGTTACTTATTTGCCAGTAGATCGTGAAGGATTTGTAGACCCAGATGAGCTTAAAAAAGCTATACGCAAGGACACCATCTTAGTTAGCATAATGCATGCCAATAATGAAATTGGCGCTATTCAACCGATTGATGAATTAGGACTTATATGTAAAGAAAATGGTATTATTTTTCATGTTGATGCAGTCCAATCTGCTGGAGTCTTGCCCATAGATCTTAAACACCTACCAGTAGACCTTTTATCGTTGTCCGCTCACAAGTTTTATGGTCCAAAAGGTGCTGGAGCACTTTTTGTTAGAAAAGGAACTAGAATAGAGTCCATGATTAGTGGTGGCGGCCAAGAACGTGGTCTAAGAGGCGGCACTCATAATCATGTAGCGATCATTGGTATGGGGAAAGCTTTGGAATTAGCAGTTTTAGAGATGGAAGAAAACAATAAACGCATTTCCAAGCTTAGAGATCAATTAATTGACGGCTTATTTGAAAGGATTCCTGAGATTAGACTAAATGGTCCGAGGGGAGACAAACGTCTGCCTAACAACGTTAATGTTAGTATCAAGTATATCGAAGGCGAAGGAATGTTATTGCATTTAGATATGTTAGGAATCGCAGCATCAAGTGGTTCTGCTTGCACTTCCGGGTCTTTAGATCCTAGCCATGTTTTGCTTGCTATTGGCTTAACTCATGAAATTGCACATGGTTCACTTAGACTTAGTTTAGGAAGAGAAAACACCGAAGCAGATGTTAAAAAGGTTTTAGAGGTGCTACCTGAGATTGTTAAAAATCTAAGGTCTATGTCTCCTCTATACGAAGGTTAGGAGGCTTTTACTAATGGATTATTCAGATAAAGTTATGGATCATTTTATGCACCCTCGTAACGTAGGTGAAATTAAAGACGCTGACGGTATTGGTGAAATGGGAAATGCCAAATGTGGCGATATTATGAAGCTTTATATAACTATTGAAGATGGGATCATTACTGATGCAAAGTTCAAAACCTTTGGCTGTGGTGCTGCAATTGCAACATCTTCCATGGTAACTGAACTTGTAATTGGAAAAACATTAGATGAAGCTACGAAGATATCCAATAAAGCAGTTGCAGATGCTCTCGGAGGGTTGCCTCCTGTAAAGATGCATTGTTCGCTCCTTGCAGCAGATGCGCTTCGTCGCGCTATTTATGATTATAAGAATAAGAATGGCCTACCTGTTGATGATTGTGATGAGTGTGAGACATGTTGCCATGATCATCATGATATTGTAGAAGAATAATAATACTGGTAAAAGGTTTCAGCCCGCAGGGTCTTCCTTGCGGGTTATTCTTTGTCAAGACAGTACATCCTAAATGTGGGGTTAATCATGCAAAGAGCCAGTGATCTAATAGAATCTAAGGTTTATGACTTAGATGGAGGCAAAGTTGTTGGGAAAGTAGATGACCTCGCTTTTTCTCTGCAAACTGGGGCTATACATGGTATCTTTGTAAAACGTCCACTAAAGCGTCGTAGTCTTGGTTTTGTGCCACTATTAAGTATTAAGGGTTTTGGTAAAGATACTGTTACGATTCTTAGTTCTGACTGTGTAGAAAAAGGTGTAGCCAAACCTAAAGGCCTATTAACTAAGAAGATTATGACTGATCGGGGAAACATAATTGGTACAATAACCGATGTAATAATTGCAAGAAGAGAACGAGTGGTTGTTGGCTTAGAGCTTTCAAAAAGCTTTTGGGAAGACTTAAAGTCTCAAAGAAAAATATGGCCACTGTCACCAGATTTTATTTTTGGAGATGCAGTAATTGCACCAGAGAACTACCACAGTCTACAACCTGAAAAACTAGTTGAATATGCTAAAAGGCTTGCTCCCTTTTTCCTACAGATAGAAAATGAAGAGGTCTGTCTTTTGAATGGGAGGGATTATTAGATGCGTTTTTGGCAAGGGATGGTCTTTGGTATAGCTGTAGGTCTAACTGGACTTGCACTCTATAATCGCACCAGTAACAGCACAAAAGCTATGTTAAGAAGAAGAGCACAAGAAGCAACTGAGTTGATCGGTTCTGCTGCCAAAGCAATGAGAGTTGGCCCAATGGTAAATACTAATAATAATAGATAAGAGGGGCATGCCCCTCTTATCTATTAGGAGGAGGAGGCGATATGCAAAGCAAGCTTTTTTGGCCTTTAGGAATTGTGGCGATAATCGTTATTATCTTAACATTTTACTTGTTGCCACTTTTTTTACCACTTTTGCTAGGTTTGATTTTGGCATATCTATTAGATCCACTTGTTGTTTCCTTGGAGAGACGTCAAGTCCCACACTCTACTGCCATTATCATAGTTTATGTTTTTGTAGCTATTAGTATAGGTCTTTTAGGCTTATACATAGTTCCGGCTTTGGCCGAACAGCTAAGCGAACTATCTGAGGTTTTACCAGAGAGACTAATAGATCTAAAAGAGAAGGTTTTAGATCTTGCAGTTAGAATCACAGGAGGTAAGGGTGCGAATTATATCAGAGAATTTTTAGACGAGATCTCTAGAAAGACAGGAGAATTCGCTGTTTCTTTAGGAGCTTATGTTGTTGCGTCAGTGCCAAGAGTTTTACATAGTCTATTTATAGTCTTTGTTTCTTTAGTGCTGTCTTTTTATTTTCTCAGTGACAGAAGGGAGTTTGCCCAGTTTATCTATGGTATTTTTCCTAAAGAACACACAAGACTGATTAGAGGTGTTCTAATTGAGATCAATAACTCTCTCGGAGGGTATTTAAGAGGATTGCTGATAGTGTCCTTTTTGGTTGGAGTACTAGGGTTTATTGCAATGCTTGTTTTAGGAGTGCCTTATGCACTGCTTATAGGGGTAATCGTTGGTTTTACAGAGCTTATTCCCTATTTTGGCCCTGTAATAGGGGCAATCCCTGGAGTTATTCTAGCTTTTTTAATCTCCCCGTCTAAGGGCCTTTGGACTATCGCAGCATTTGTTGTTATCCAACAGATTGAAGGACTCTTTTTAACACCGAAAATAATTGGCAATCACTCTAATTTACATCCAATAACTGTTATTTTGGCAGTAATCGGGGGTGAAATGCTATGGGGTTTTGGTGGTATGATTATAGCAGTGCCTCTTGCTGCAGTATTAAAAAGTGCCTTTTTTTCGATTTATGTTCGGCTAGTTCGTTCAAGATTAATTGACTAATTAGCCAGTAATTAGTATGATTAGAAAAGAAAAACGGAGGTGAAGAACCTTTAGGTTCGCGCTTTATGATAACAGCAAATCAATTGAGGAAGATGTATTTAGAATTTTTCGAAGAAAAATCTCACAAAGCACTTCCTAGTTTTTCCTTAATACCAAAATCAGACCCTACTTTGCTTTTAACAGGAGCTGGTATGGTTCCTCTTAAACCTTATTTTTTAGGAGAAGCAAAGCCAGAATCTGCCAGGCTAACTACCTGCCAGAAATGTATGCGCACTGGCGATTTAGAAAACGTCGGTAGGACATCACGTCATTTGACCTTTTTTGAAATGTTAGGAAACTTCTCTTTCGGTGACTATTTTAAAGCGGAAGTTATTCCCTGGGCATGGGAATTTGTCACTGAAAGGCTAGGGCTTCCTAAAGATAAACTTTGGATCACTGTCTATCTTGATGACGATGAAGCATTTGATCTTTGGGTAAAGCTAGGCGTGCCAGAAGAAAGAATTGTTCGTCTTGGCAAACCGGATAATTTCTGGGAATTAGGGATCGGTCCATGCGGTCCAAACTCTGAAATCCATCTTGATTTAGGCGAGGAATATGGTTGTGGTAGTCCAGATTGTGGTCCTTCCTGTGATTGTGGTAGATTTCTAGAGTTTTGGAATCTAGTCTTTATCCAATTTCATAAAGACGCTGAAGGTAACTACACACCTCTAAAAGACAAAGGTATTGATACCGGAATGGGTTTAGAGAGAATGGTCGTTATCTTACAAGGTGTACAAAATGTCTTTGAAATTGACTCAATGAGGCCAATTGTTGACAAGATAGCATCTATAGCAGGAATTACTTATGGCCAAACTCAAAAAAGTGACACGAGTTTAAGAGTTATCACTGATCATGCCCGTGCTATGACCTTTATGGTAGCAGATGGCATTATGCCTTCTAACGAAGGCAGAGGTTATGTGCTTAGAAGGTTAATTCGCAGAGCGGTACGCTTTGGAAGGCTTATTGGTATTAAAGATGAATTCTTAACAGAGGTAGTTAAGGTTGTCATTGTACAGATGCAAGAGGCGTATCCAGACCTTTTAGAAAAACAAGATTACATTATAAAGATGATCTCCTTAGAAGAAAAACGCTTTCAATCAACTTTAGAGTTAGGACTTAATCTCTTAAGCGAGCTATTAGATCGCCTTGAAAAAGAAGGCAAGGATGTCTTGCCTGGAAAAGATGTCTTTAAGCTCTACGACACTTATGGTTTTCCTCGTGAGTTGACAGAGGAGATAGCTAGCGAAAAAAACTTTGCTATTGACAGTGAAGGCTTTGAAGAAGCTTTAAGAAAACAAAGAGAAATGGCAAGACGCGCTCACGGAGATAATGACTATGTTAAAGAAGATCAAGCCTTTTATAATAGCATAGCTAAAGATTACCAGTCAGAGTTTGTAGGCTATGATACTCTAAGCTTTAAGACAAAGGTAATCGGGTTAATTGCAGATAACGATCTTGTGACAGAACTTAGTGGTAGAGGAATTGCCATTTTAGAGAAAACTCCCTTTTACGCAGAAAAAGGTGGTCAAATTACCGATACAGGCTCTTTAGCTTTTGCAGGTGGAAAAGCAGAGGTTTTAGATGTCAAGACTCCAGTTGAAAACTTTATTATTCACTCTGTTAATATTACTGAGGGAGTTTTAAGCTTAGGAGATGAGGTAGAGTGTGAGGTAGATAGGGTTAGAAGACTTAACATTGCCAGAAACCACACAGCAACCCATCTTTTACACAAAGCCCTTAAAGAGGTTTTAGGACAGCATGTAAACCAAGCAGGCTCTTTAGTTGAAGCAGAGCGTCTAAGATTTGACTTTACACATTTCGAAGCACCTACTAAAAGCGAACTTCGTAAAATAGAGCAGCTTGTTAACTTGAATATTAGAAAGAACCTTCTAGTAAAAGTGGAAATAATGGACATTGAAGACGCTAAGGATTTAGGAGCAACAGCCCTATTTGAAGAAAAGTATGGCGATAAGGTAAGACTAGTACAGATTGCCGATTATTCTAAGGAACTCTGTGGCGGTACTCACGTACAAGCTACAGGCGAGATTGGACTAATTAAAATCGTCTCAGAAGGCAGTATAGCTGCTGGTATTAGACGTATTGAAGCTGTAACTGGAGAAAATGCTATTTATGAGTTTGAAAAGCTTGAAGATATGCTAGAAAACCTAGCTCAGTCATTAAAAGTCAGTGTTCCTGAACTTCCTCAGCGTTTAGAAAAGCTAGAGAAGGAGCACCTCGATCTAAGAAAGGAACTAGAAGCTCTCCAGGCTAAAATTGCCTCCGCGCAAAGCAAGGATCTGCTTAACGACTTTTCTGAAGTTTCTGGTACGCCATATAAAGCAGTTTATTTGGGAAATACTGATGCTAAATCTTTACGGAGTATCGGCGATGCACTAAAAGATAAGCTTAACGGTGTCCTTCTTCTTGCTGGAACTAGTGAAGGTAAAGTAGTTTTACTCTGTCTTGTCTCTCAAAGGTATGTCAAACAGGGTATCCATGCTGGAAAGCTCATAAAAGAATTAGCTAGTGTTGTAGGTGGATCAGGTGGAGGTAGACCGGACAGTGCTCAAGCAGGTGGATCTAACCCTGATAAAATTAAAGACGCATTAGCTTTATTACCGAAATTAATTGCAACACAGCTTAAATAATGAAAAACAACAAAAAGGTGGTTGCAGCAAAGAGATTTTTGCACCACCTTTTTTAAGTTTGTTGTAGGCGGACATAAATTTTAGAAAAACACAAATACTGTAAGAACAGGGTTTATCAGAGGCTTCCTAGGGTATGATTATATTAAAGGGAATCTCTGATTCAACTCCATTTTAGAGATTATGTTCTTGAATTTTGTAAGTTTATTTTAGATATGCTTCTGCCTAAAAAGGAGTTCAAGAGTAAAAAGAGAAAAGTCTATGTAAGTGTGTAATTTTGCCGAGGAAGGTGAGAACCATGACCGAAGCATCTGATCGTACTATGCGTTTTTCAGCAGAGGAACTTAAAAATGGGACAAAAGGTATAATACGAGAAGTATATCGTTCTTTAGAAGAAAAAGGCTATGATCCAGTAAGTCAGATTGTAGGTTATTTAATGAGTGGAGATCCCACTTATATCACAAGCCACAATAACGCCAGAACTCTGATTCGCAGTGTCAGTCGTGATGCTTTAATTGAAGAACTGGTGCGAGGTTATATGAGTAAATAGCCAGGCGACTGAAGGAGGCAGAAGCGAGTGCAGGAATATCAGCTTTATAACGTTGGTATAGAAGATTCTATATTAACTATGGTGCAAAAGCTTCGTAATACCGTTGAAGAACTTGTGTTTTTTCAAGTCTCTGACGAATCATTACTGCTTTTTACCGATGACAACTTGAAGTTGCTAGCACATTATGCTAAAGAAGAAAGCAAGAATCTGGTCCTTCTTACTCGCAATAAAGAACTGAGACAAAGAGCTGGGAAGAGACTTCCTACTGCAGAGTCTGTAGAATCCTTTCTCAGCCAACCCGATCTAGAAAAAGAAGAGCCCAATAAATGGGCAGGACTTCCACGATGGGCTAAAAACACCATTATCGTAGCAAGTGTTCTCTTTATCTTGCTTATAGTTTTTCAATGGGGACTCAGATATTGGTTTTCACCCAAGGTTGTTGTAACAGTATATCCAAAAATCCTAACCTCAGAAGCTGAGCTTATTATCGATCTAGCTGACTTAAATGTAGAAAGCCAAAGTATCGAGATAAAAAAAGTCTCAACTAAGGCTGCTTCCGGGAAAACTATAGTTGGAACACATAGGGCAACTGGTGAAGTGGTTTTCTTTAATCAAAATCCCAAAGAGATGAAGCTTTATAAGGGCACTCAACTTAAGGCGAAAAATGGTAAGATCTACCAGCTAACAGAAGACGTGCTTATTCCTGGTGCTGAGGTTGTATATGTGATGGATGTTAGATCGAGTCAAACAGCAGGACAAGCCTTAGGCTTTATTGAAGCTATAGAGCTTGGTGAAACTTATAATATCAAAGCTGGGGAAATAAGTGAGTTTACTGGGAAATATCTAGATCTAACGGTAAGAAATCTAACGGATATTGCAGGAGGCAAGAGTGAAGCTCGTCCAACGGTTATGCAGGCTGATTTAGACAAAGCTAAACAGAATGTGGTGGATCTTTTAAATAAAGAGACTGTAAAGGCAAATTCTGAGGAATATTTAGTCTCGGGAAGCCTAAGTCGTAGTGAGCCAGCTGTAATTTTTGATCAAAAAGTAGGCAATTTTGCATCTACAATTACAGCAAATGGCTCGCAAAAGATTTCATTTCAGAAAGTATCTGGCTTAAATATTCAAGAAAAAGCCGAAAACATCTTGCCAAACCTACTACCTTCTCAATATAATTTAGTGGAAAGTTCCTGTAGGATTAATAGTGCAGATTTTAGTAAAGATACAGTCACTGTTAATGTGGCTTTTGATCTTTATCCGTCTTTAAAGTCTGATGAGATCATTGTAGCTATCTTAGGCAAAAGTATTGAGGAAGCCGCTTTAGTACTTAATACAATTGGGAATTTAAGTTTTGATGGAGTAAAAGACGACCTACTACCAACTAGAAAAGAATGGATTAAAGTAGTTGTTAGCGAACAGTATGAGACTGAAAAAAGCTGGATTACTTTATCATTAAATCAAAGTATATAAATTAAGGTGGTGTATGCACGTAAAAGATGATACCCTTTGGTAGTCATCGGTGCATTAGGATTGGAATATCGTGAATTAGGAAAAACCGGAATTAAAGTTTCTAGACTTTGTTTTGGATCTTTAACTATTGGCCCTTTGCAAGCAAATCTTTCTCCTACCAATGGGGGGAAAGTGATTAAGTATGCGCTGGAGCAAGGGGTCAATTTTATTGACACAGCGGAGCTTTATGATAATTATGAACATATTAAAGAAGGTACAAAAGATTTTCCTGATACAGTAATTGTTTCGAAGTCATATGCGGTAGACTACGATGAGATGAAAGAATCTGTAGAAACAGCAAGGAAACGTTTAGATAGAGATACCATTAGCATATTTATGCTTCATGAGCAAGAATCAGGTCTTACCTTAAAAGGACATCGCAGAGCTCTAGATTATTTAGTTTGGGCTAAATCTCAAGGGCATATTAAGGCTATAGGTATTTCTACACATGCCATAAGGGCTGTTCATGCTGCTGCTCTAATTCCTGAAATTGATGTTATCCACCCATTAATAAACCTGACGGGTATTGGCATTTTAGATGGAACAAGGCGAGAAATGGAAGAGGTCACAGAGTTTGCGTTAAGCACCGGAAAAGGTCTATATGCAATGAAGGTTTTAGGAGGAGGTTCCTTAATCCCCAAAGCTAAAGAAGCATTTTCCTATGCACTAAATCTCCCTCAGTTTAGCTCGGTAGCTGTGGGGATGAGAAGGAAAAATGAAGTAGACTTAAATATCAAGCTTTTTTCAGGTGAGAGTCCTAAAGAAGATGATTGGAACGAAGTAACTAGTCAACCTAGAAAGCTTCATATCGACTCTTGGTGTACCGGTTGCGGCTCGTGCCAAAGGCGCTGCCACCAGCAGGCCATAACGGTCAAAGATAATAAAGCTGTGGTAGACCATGAAAAATGTGTACTCTGTGGGTACTGCGCAGCAGTTTGCCCAGAGTTTGCTATAAAGGTGGTTTAGTAAAATGAGGTATGTTGGTCTGGATTTAGGGGAGAAGACTATAGGTGTGGCGATCTCTGATGCTCTTCTTTTTTCTGCCCAGCCACTTACAGTGATAAGAAGAAATGGCAATTTAGCAGATGATCTTTCGGCATTAGCTGAGATTTTAAAACCTTATATGCCACTAGAGATTGTTTTGGGTCTACCAAAAAATATGAATGGAACTGAAGGGCCAAGAGCGGAAATAACTCGAGATTTTGCTTCAAAATTAGAGGCAGAGGGTTATAAGGTTTCACTTTGGGATGAAAGACTCAGTACAATGGCAGTGGAAAAAGTTATGATTGAGGCGGACCTCTCCAGGAAAAAAAGAAAAAAAGTTGTAGATCAGCAAGCCGCTTCATATATTTTGCAAGGTTTTTTAGATAGGCTCCGATTAAATAAGGAGTTATGAGTTTAATTGCATTGCAATAAACTCTTTTAATAAACTCATGGTATAGAGATAAACCTAATAAACGTCTAGAATTGTTATTTCGTATCGGAAAGGATGAAACCAAATGACTGATAAACACGAGCACGATTGCTGTTGTGGGCACGACCATGACAAAATGCATAATCACGATGAGGACTGCGACTGTGGTCATGATTGTGACGAAGACAATGTTATTTTTCTAATTGATGAGGACGGAGAAGAATATCCGTTTGAAATGATCTTTGTCGTGGAAGTTGACAGCAAGTCTTATGCTGTACTTGGTTCGCTGGTAGAAGAAGAAACTATGGTTATAATGGAACTAGTCGGTGAGGACGAAGAAGAACTAGAGCTTCATCCAATTGAAGATGAAGAAGAATTCAACCGTGTGATGGAATTTGTCAATGAACAATTGGAACAAGAAGAGGATTTTGAAGACCAAGAGTAAAAATAGACAATAACCTATCTTAGCTCCCTAGCAAAAGCTAGGGAGCAGTTTATCAAGGAGGGGAAGATAATGACTGAAACGCAGATTAATTCTAAGAAGAAAACTAAAGATTTCTTTTCTTTTTTAGTATTTTTGCTTGTTTTATGTCTAACATTTTATGTCATCAGTCAGTTGTTTATCCCTTCGGTTAAAGAAGATTGTATCTACACAGTGGAACGTGGTACAAGCTTTAAGCAGATATCAAGGTCTTTAGAAGACGAAGGTCTGATACCAAGTGGACTGTCTTTGGAGACCTATGCTCAATTAATGGGTAAAGATAGCCAGATTAAAGCTGGATCATTTGCGTTGAAAAAAGGTCAGAGTCCTGTACAAATATTAAATAGCTTAGTTTACGATAAGCCAGTTTTAGCTAGGGTAACAATTCCTGAAGGCTTTACAGCAGATCAAGTTAAAACTCGGGTGCAAAGAGATTTACCAAGTGTTGAACCTTTGCTTGATATAATTAAACAAAGCAAACTACCTGAGCCAATTAAGGCCGAGTTTTTAGCAAGTCCTCCTCCATCTCCGGAAGGGTACTTGTTCCCTGATACCTACTACTACTCAAAAACAAAACCTGAAGAGATTTATAATGCGATGTATCATCAGTTGGTTTTAACTCTTGAAGATTTGTTTCTTGACTATCCAGATAATCCGATCACAAACGGAACACTTACTCTTCATCAAGCAATTATCCTTGCCTCGGTTGTAGAGAAGGAAGCTCTGCTTGATGAAGAGCGCTCAGTTATCGCTGGTGTATTTTTAAAAAGGCTCAAAGGAGGTATGTATCTACAGTCTTGTGCTACTGTAACTTACCTTCTTGACAAACCGATAACTAGGCTAACCTATAAGGACCTAGAGGTCGATTCACCATACAACACTTATCTTTATCCAGGTCTTCCATATGGTCCAATTGGAAATCCCGGGCGTCAGTCTCTTGAGGCAGTATTTAATCCTAAGGTGACTGAGTACTTGTTTTTTGTAGCTAAGGGAGATGGCAGTCACGTCTTTACCCGCACCTATCAAGAGCATTTAAACGCTCAGCTAATTCATGAGGATTGGCTGAAGCAAAATAGCAAGGAATGAGAAAGATGGTAGAACTATTAGCTCCTGCTGGAACACTAGAAAAGCTGCGTTTTGCTTTATTATATGGCGCAGACGCAGTATATTTAGCTGGAGAGCATTTTGGCCTTAGAGCAAAGGCTGGTAATTTTAAGCTTCAAGAGATTGAAGAGGGGCTTAAAATCGCGCATAGTCACAATAAAAAACTTTATGTGGCAATTAACAGTTATCTTTTTGACGATGAATACAATCAGCTAGTGGAGTATTTACAGGATCTTAAGGATATTGGTCCTGACGCTCTAATAGTTTCTGATATAGGTGTTATGGAGACTGTAAAGGAGATTATGCCAGATACCGAGATCCATGTTAGCACCCAAGCAAACACAACCAGTCTACGTGCAGCAAAAGTATTTAAAAAACTGGGAGCAACTAGAGTGATCTTAGCTCGTGAAGTAGGACTAGAACGCATCAAAGAGATCGCAAAGGAAGTAGAAACTGAGATCTTTGTCCATGGAGCAATGTGTATGGCCTATTCTGGGCGTTGCCTTTTGAGTGCTTATATGACAGGTCGTTCTGCTAATCAAGGCGATTGTACTCATACTTGTAGATGGCGTTACCATCTAGTTGAAGCAACTAGAGAAGGTCAGTATATGCCTATCGAAGAAGACGAAAGAGGGATGTACATTTTAAGCCCTGGAGACATTTGTCTTTTAGAGCATCTTAAAGTTTTAATGGATGCTGGCGTACATTCTTTTAAGATTGAAGGTAGGATGAAAAGTGTCCACTATGTAGCTACTGTGACTTTAGCTTATAGGCTTGCAATTGATGCAATACAAAAAGGGGAAAATATTCCGCAACTCAGTTATGACTTAGTGAATTCGGTAAGCCACAGACCTTTTACTACAGGTTTCCTCTTTGGTAAGCCACCAGAAAGTAGAGAAAACTCCTATCAAAGCACTAGAGACTTTGTGGCTGTTATCAACAAAGATCATGTTGCTGTAAAAACCACCATCAGAACTGGAGAAATGTTAGAGATTTTAACCCCAGAGGGAAAAGTTGTTAACTTAAAATGGCCAGTAATGGATAAAAATGGTGAAGAGGTTTTAGAAGCTCATCCTAACTGGATAGTAAAAGTCAAGCTCCAAGAGGACATACCAGAGATGAGTTTAGTGCGTCGCGTGGCAAAGAATGACTTCGAAGTTTAATAATAGAAAAGCTCTAGATGTATTTAACATGATATGCTCCCCTTGTGATAGGCAGTAAAAAAACTGTTT
>JAQVYS010000028.1:0-8769 GCA_028708605.1 Bacillota bacterium | reverse complement strand
GGACATACCAGAGATGAGTTTAGTGCGTCGCGTGGCAAAGAATGACTTCGAAGTTTAATAATAGAAAAGCTCTAGATGTATTTAACATGATATGCTCCCCTTGTGATAGGCAGTAAAAAAACTGTTTGTCATGAGGGGAGTTTCTAGTATTTTGTAAAGTGAAAACACCAGGTCCAGCAAAAATGGTGGCGATTGAGAAGCATCTTCGTGGTGAAGATCTGCTTAACCATAGAAAAATCTACGGGATTAGATAAGGTAAAATGTCCGAACAAGCTACTTGAAGCAGAAAACAATTGATTATCAAGAGAAAGCGAATTAGTCAAAAAATCTAGTAGATAAAAAGGAAGGCAATTCAAGACCTAGTCGGGCACGAAACATTATATCTTGCTGTTTAGACCACTTGCCCTGAGATATTAAACAAGATTACCGTTGCTCACCCAAATACCAGACCTTTATTCATGGTGGTCGATGGTTTCAATACATTAGTAAAGTTTTAGGCCAAACTTGAAAAGACTGGGATGAAGCATAGTCTGTCTTAAGCTGGATGTGGCATAGATAATGGTTCATGGCACAATTGGGGGTTTTTGAAATCAGCGATGTATTACCCACACAGATTTGATGACTTTTCTATTCTGAAGCGAGCAATAGCAAATTACATAGATTGTTATACCAAAGGTGTCAGAAAAGTCTACAATGCACGAAACCTACAGAATATCGTAATTCCCTTTCTGGAAACGCTGCCTAAAGAGCACCAACTATCACGATTGGTGCTTCAGAAAAGCTTTAGTTATTTTCACTGTCTGCTTGCCAAGGAGCGGTTCAGTACTTAACGCCTTGGAGCCTTTTTTGTGTTTGAAAAAGGATTTTTTATGACTAGATGCGATGTCGAGATTAGGATATAAACAGAGCCAAAGCAGAAAAACCGTAGGCTTAATGATACTTATGGCATTTTTTGTCGCTATTTGGGGCATGTTTAGTTAATTGCGTTACCGTATCTAGTTATAACCTACCTGATTTATTCACCATTCCACCTTCTAGGGTAAGACTATATTTTGAAGCCAAAGCATGTTTGGATCTTTCGGAGCATCTTGGCTTTCAAGAAAATCAACCTAGTATTAGGTCTAGTTTCAATTTGGTGGGTACAGCCAACTCGTCTAGCGTATTGAAGACTCGGTGTCATTACTAGAGTTTCGAGGAGGATACACCAAAGAGTACGAATAACAGCTCAAGGCTGCATTTTTTGAAGACAGCTACTGGCATCTAGGAGGGTTCATAGGAGTTCTTGAAAGACAAGTAAAAGAGTTAATGATGTACTGGAATCAGATTGCTATATGGTCTGCTGGTGCTGTATGTCTCTTGAGCCTGCAATTCGTTTGTTGAAGTCAAATTTTCTAGAAAATGATGAAGCGTTTTTCGTCTCTAAAGCTTGTATAAGAAACCTAATTCGGGTAGTCGATCCTCAAGCGAGATCAAGTAGTATTGATACTGTTTTTACATGGTCTAGGGTATAAGGGTAAAGACAATCTAGGCCGTCTTAAACTGCTTGGATATTTCGACTACAAGAGCATAGGTGATACAAGTTGGGGCTATTACTTATGTTTGAAGCAGAACACACATTTACCGCATCTATCTCTCCACAACCATCTAGACTTTTTCTCCATAGACGTGATGTTGTGCATCTGAAGTCTTTAGCGGAATAGAATTGCATTTGGCTAGATTACATTTAGGCGGTGAGATCAAGATGAGGATAAGAAGAGTCTTATACTGTATCATGGTAATACTGTTTATTGGTAGTTCCATAATTATGGCTGCGACAAATGAAGGTAAAATAGTGCTAAGGCTGGCAGCGTATGGTTCGTATAGGATGTCTACTTTTTTGGAAGATAGCGTTTTGGCATTTAATGAACTGTATCCAGACATATACGTCGAAATTGATGTTGCTCCGGTGCCACTTGCAGCTCAGTCCATGGTAAATACAGGCTTTATACTAGGATATGAGCACCGGCTACTAGTTGAATTTGCTGCAAATGATTCTCCAGATGTGTTTTTTGTGCCTCCTTCTAGAGGTGGTCTTTATAGAGAAAATGGAGAGCTAATTGAATTATCAACACTTATGAATAAACTTGATGATATTTATACGGTAAAAGTGGGCAATGGAAATGCTGGTATTTCTAGTCAAACGAAACACGTTTATGAAGCGAGTCTATTGCTTGAGTTTTTAGAAAAATATTCGATTGATTATTCAGCTAGGTCAAAACAGGAAACTTTGGATAGAGCTGCATATGACCTTGTCGATATCTCTGGTTTAGATGGAACAGTTGATGACTATATCGTTACCTGGAATTTTATTATAATGGCAAAAAATTGTGAGGATCTAATATTCTTTCCAGACTTATTTACTGAATATGATACTGGTTACTCTACGTCTTTTAGAACCACTAAAGGCGAGCATTTTTTGTTTGCAAATATTAACTCAAGCGATGGAGGAGCAACAATAGACGTTGTGCGCCTTGCTTTTAAGCTTAGTTTTGTAGAAGACCCGTACTTGGCAAATCTGCTTAAAGAGGCTGTTGATACCTTAATTAAGGTTGTGGATTTAGACGCAAGAATAAATGGTTCAGAGACTGTACTTAAAGGTTTAGGAGCCAATTTAGATGATTTTAATTTTCACTTTTTTAATCAAATGGGATACTATGTTCATAATGAAATCCAATACTACACTTTAGGACCTGTTTTGTCTGGTTCAGGCCAGGCAGAGTATCAAATAGTCTGCAGGAAATCACAGCTCGAGAACAAAGATTATCAAAGGCGTAGTTATCCTCCAAATTTACAATAGTTCCCTTAAATTACTGGCATCTAAGTACGAGATCAAAATACTAGAGAATTGATGTATGATTGCCTTTGTTACTAGCTATCTGTAGACTAAATCACAGATAAATTGTCTTCTTATGGCAAAAGCAAGATAACCCTAGATGTTAGTTTCCTTTCTATGGGAATCTTGCTTTTGCTATTAGATGTTTTTGTGTTTGTTTATATAGTCTATAAACATTTGCCAGTCATACCGACTAAAATAGTGTGTTCCAGCTCTTAAGTGATAGCCGATACTGCCATCATGCATCTTTTCTCCTACCTCAGGATATCTATCAGGATAAACAAAACCTATTTCGCCTAAAAGTACATAAGCTGGGCTTGCTGCTACACAAGACAAGTATTCAGAGTTGGGATCTGCCCATATGTCTTCTAAAGCACTCGCAACATAAACGTTGCGAGGAGCAATTGCTGCAAGTAAAAAATGTTGATCAAGTGGCATCGAATGTTCTCTGTCGATATACTTTTGGTAGTTAGGGCAAAACCAGTATGGACGAATTGTGGCAATAACACGTATGTCTTCACCTTGTTTGTCTCTACTGATTGCAGCTCCACTACAACCAGAGTTGTTAGAAATTGTAAAAGCGAATCTATCATCAACTGCTCCTGTGACAAGGGCAGTTTTGCCAAGTCTAGAATGCCCTACAACTGCAACGTTCTTTTTGTCAATACTATCTAAAGTCTGGAGGTAATCCATCACTCTCATTGCAGCCCACGCCCAAATGGAGATCTTACCAGGTGATGTAGGAGTCCTTTTACTACCTTGATACATAATACCAGCTAATCCATCTGAAAAATCATCTTCATCTGAGGTTACATCCTTGTAGCAAAAGCTAAATAGGGAAAAACCATTATCACAGATCTCTTCAACTGGCATATACTTGTTAGGTATAGGTTCAAAGAAGTTGATATGCAAAAAAGCAGGGCAGGGGTTTTTAGATTTAGGGATAGCCGAGTAGATAGGAAAAGAATAAGTACCTCCCCGAAGTTCAACTGTTAACAGAATTTTACTTAGAGTGACTTTGCCTGCACAATAGTTATCATCAGTGTCTAATGTTTTATAAGCTAAATTAAAAGGTGGCTCGTAAAACTCTCCGTACTCTTCTTGTGTAAGGAGGTTTTGTATTTCCTTTCTCCTCAATGCCCAGTCCTCTTTGTCTAAAACCTTGTCGCCATTTAAAAATGTTAAAAGATCAGGTAAGTTCCGACTTTGGAGCTCTTTTACTAACATAACACCATCCCTTTTTCTACCTTTTAAAATTGTTTACTCCTCTAATGGTTCAAGAACCTTTGTGTTTTACCTTTCTAAAAAGAGACTTGTAGTGCCTATACCAAAATGGTGGCAAAGTTACCGTACAGGCACGAAGGAGCTCTTTTTTTGCATATATTAGAGTCTAACTGACATGAGGAGGTTGAAGCTTATGGTCTTTAGGCCAAGGCTTTGGCTGGGAGCGCTTTTGTTTGTTTCCCATGTTTCTAGTGGAACTTTCCCTCAACCTCTTGAACCAGATGAGGAAGAAAAACTGATTAAGAGATTGAGAGATGGAGATGATGAGGCGAGAAAGACTCTCATTGAGAGAAATCTTCGCTTAGTTGCCCATATTGTAAAGAAGTATTCTGAAAAAGGTGAGGACAATGAGGACTTAATTTCAATTGGTACTATCGGTTTAATTAAAGGTGTAAATACGTTTGACCCTGAGAAAAGTTCAAGGCTAGCGACGTATGTGGCAAGATGTATCGAAAATGCTATCCTCTCGTAACGGAAACATTACACCTCTATTGACGGGGGATCTTTTTTTGATGTGTCACCAAATAAGACTAGATTTAGTCGCTTCCCGTCCCATGTTAGCTGGTCGACAATGCTTCTGATTAGTTCTCGTTTTTGCGGTACATCAAGTTCATCTACAACGGTCGCAAAGTGCTCTAATAGGTTCCTCATTGCTCCTAAATTATTGTCTTGGTTAACATTAACGTCTCTCTTTTCTTTAAGCTCTAATAGTCTGTTTTTTAATTCACTGTTTTGCTTATCGAGTGCGTTAATTTGATCGATGATATATTTGCATGCATTCGTGTTTTGGCCTTGTGATAAATTGTTAACTAGATTTGAAATAGATTGATCATTATTCTTTATGTTAGTTTCGAGTACTTCAATTTCACTGACTAGACTGTTTTGCAAAGCATCAACCTTTACTTGCTCCGAAGTTATTTGTTCTCCAAGGCCAGAAGTTGATGATGCAAGACTCTTTATTTCTTCTACCAGTAATTTATCAAGCTTATTTCCTTGCGCGTTTTTGTTTTGACATCTACTTTTCTTACTTTTCTCTTTTAACTCACACATATAGTAATATAAAAGTACTCCTTCTTGATCTATACGTCCAGATCTTGGACGCATGAAACTCCCACAGTTTGCACAACGAAGGATGCCAGAGAGTAGAGATTCTGAATTTTTAACCTTCCTAAAGGCTTTAGATTTGTTTCTAGATATGAGCTTTTGTACAGTAAGCCACTTTTTACCAGTAATAACACCAGGGTGAGCCCCAACAGACAAGATCCATTCTGAAACGTCTCTTCGCTTTATTGTGGTGTTTCTGTGCTGGATGGTCTTGTTATATGCCATAACACCGCTAATGCCGTCAAAGTCGCTTTCTGAGGCATACACTTCGATATCATTGTCCATTAACCAGTTGTAAAGAGTCTTATCAGCAGTAGCATAAACAGGGTTTGTTAGAATGTTTCGTAGAGCAAATCTCGAATAGTCGATATTGTTCTTGGTTTTTATGTTATTTTGCACGCAATAAGATTCCAGTTTGGTGAGAGATCTTAATTCAAGGAACTTAGCATAGATTAATTTAACTACGTCGAGTTCTTCTTCTATAGGTACAAGCATATGCATTTTACGGTCTTTGCCATGTGAATCTGTGTAGGTAGATGGTTTAGAATCATAACCTGTAGGGGTTACACCTCCAAGCCATCTGCCAGTTTTAGCTAGCTGAAGCATATTGTCTCTGATGCGTTCCGCAATCGTTTCTCTTTCTAGTTGTGCAAAGACGGAAGCAATATACATCATGGCACGACCCATTGGTGTTGAAGTATCAAATTGCTCTCTGATGGAAATAAAGCTTATCCCATAGTCTTGCAGTTCCTCGATCAGGGTAGAGAAGTCTGCTATGTTACGGCTAACCCTGTCTAGTCTGTAGCAAATAAGGATACTGAACTCTCTAGCCTTAGCATCTTTCAACATGGCTTGGAACATTGGACGGTCGACGGTTCCACCAGAGTAGCCTTCATCTTCATAAATCAACATTTCAGGGTTACGGTCGCTAAAGTGTTTTTCTATATATTCCTTACATAATTGGATCTGATTTTCAACAGATTCGCCTTTGCCAGTGAATTTACTTTTTCTAGAGTAAATGGCTACTTTCACGAAAAAAACCTCCTTGTCAATGTGCATACAAGTTAATACAGACATCCATTAAAATGAATATACTCGCATAGACATACTGTTATCCTCTTTAGAATGTTTGCTTGTGACTATAATTTATTAAAGTTGTATTTATAGATTGTTAAACATGATTCTATAACACTAATACATATAAAACAATTGTGTATAATGTGTAAAATTGGATATTCGATAGGTTTTTCTGCTTATTTATAAATTAATAGAAGGGAAAATAAAATCTTGGCCGAATTTTCAAAATTAGATAGGAGGTGAATTGATTCGGCACTGATCGTAGTGAGTTAAGGTTACAAAAATACATATTTACAACTCTACTAGCAAAACTCAATCAAATTTGAAGCCTAATTATTAAGGAGGTTAAGATTGTGAAGAAGTCTGTTTTAGTAGTGCTGATTTTACTCACGGCGGTAGTTTCAAGTTTGGCAGAGTGTAACAGGAGTATATGTCAAATTAGTACCACACCCCAAACAGACACCACACATTCTTTTACTGAAACTTCTAGAAGTGAGCCACTACAAGAGTCTACTTGGAGGATAGCAGGCGCACGAGTTAATGGTTTGACTACACCCCAATATATGTCTATGGACTATACAGATAGAAATGGATGAACATCTAGGGTATGAAAAACACAGTCCAAACGGAGATGGTAGTGGCAACAGCCGTAATGGCTACAACAAAAAGGCTCTAAAGACAGAGTTGGGAGAAACCGAAATACGTATCCCAAGAGACCGTAACGGGGAGTTTGACCCGCACCTTATAGCCAAATATCAGACTAAAACAGATGATTTAGAGAATCGAATTATCGCTATGTACGCCAAGGGTATGTCAAATCGTGATATCGAGGACCATCTACGAGATATCTATGGAGTCGAAGCTTCAGCCAGTCTAATCAGCCGTATTACGGACAAGATTATGCCGGCAGTAGTGGAATGGCAGGCACGGCCATTAGATAGCATTTATCCAATTGTATTCCTAGACGGGATTATCTTTAAAGTGCGACAAGACAGTAAAGTCATCAACAAATGCATTTACTCTGTGTTAGGTATAAACATGGACGGACACAAAGACATTTTGGGGATTTGGATCTCAGAGAATGAAAGTGCATCGTTTTGGCTATCTGTATGCAACGAACTAAAGAACCGGGGAGTTAATGACATTCTAATCATCTGCCGTGACAACCTAGGTGGCTTTTCTTCCGCTATTGAAACAGTATTTCCCAAATCAGAACAACAACTATGTGTGATCCATCAGATTAGAAACTCTACAAAATATATTTCCTATAAGGATATAAAGCTTGTTATAGCGGATCTTAAGTTAGTTTATGGCGCAACTACATTAGATGAAGCAGAATATCGTCTTGAAGAGTTTCATGAAAAATGGGGCAAGAAGTATCCTCAGATTTCTAAGTCCTGGTATGCTAATTGGGCAGAGCTTACTACATACTTTAAATATCCCGAAGAAATCCGCAGGCTAATCTATACCACTAATACTGTCGAGGGTTTTCACCGCATGCTACGTAAATACACCAAGACAAAAACAATTTACCCCTCAGATGAAGCAGTCAAAAAATCAGTTTGTTTAGCGATTCAGGAAGTTACCAAGAAGTGGAGCATGCCAGTTCGGGATTGGGGAATAATAATTGGACAGCTAATGATATTTTTTGAAGATAGATTTAAGGGTCATAATGTAAGTTGAGCTTATATGCCTCTAGAGTTTTCAGGTTTATCGCTTTGTTTTTCCGAGGCGAGGATCAAAAAAGGCGGTGCTCAATTCGCATCGCCGCCTCGGAAAGCCTCAAGCACCGCTCAGGTTGCTCCTCAGCATTGCCCTATCCTGTGCTCGAGAAAAAGCATTTATAGTTTATCAAATTAATGGAGCTTTATTCCATTTACACGTAATTCAAGACACTTCCGCTTTTTTTATTAGTGAATCAGCCAAGGTTGTGACGAATGTTATTTTGGAAGTTATCTGGGATTATTAAAACTTTAAGTTTTGCCTTGACACCTAGTAAATGAACCTCTTATTTTGCAGTTAATGATGCTATATAGCAACGGTAAAGATCATAAAGAGAATAATTACCCTTTTCAAAGTACATGTCTCTGTTTTCATAGGTTTTCTTTTTCGAAGCTGAGTAAAGTAGTCTAAAAAAGACGAGGAGTTTCAAAAGGAAGTAGACGATACTAAATCCAACCGCCGAATACCTCATAACTGGCATAAGCTTTTAGTAGATCAGAAAGTATCATATCTTGTAGGTAAGCCTATTGTGTTCCAATGCGAAGAGCAGAAGGAATATGAAGATAGGCTTAATTTAATTTTGGGGGAAGAATGGGACGATACTTTAACTGAGTTAGCAAAGAATAGCTCTAACAAAGGTTCAGAATGGCTTCATGTATATATAAATGAGGACGGCAAGTTTAAGTTCATTATTTTACCTGCAGAAGAGA
>JAQVYS010000096.1 GCA_028708605.1 Bacillota bacterium | reverse complement strand
ATAAATGCATTATTAGATAGGAAGAAGGCAAAGGTAGAGGGGGGCGCACAAAAATGATTAGGGTTGAACAAACCGCAAAGACCGTTGATGAAGCTTTAGAATTAGTTTTAAGCAAATATAAAGTATCGAAAGAAGATATTACAATAACGGTAGTTGACGAAGGAAAAAAAGGTTTTTTAGGTCTTGGTACTAAAGAGGCCAAAATAATAGTAGAGATTAAAGAAGAATCCGAAAAAAGGAAAGAAAAAGCCTTAGAATTTGTTAAAGAAGTCGTCAGTAAGATGGGTATCGATGCAGAGGTAACGCTCAAAGAAGAGTCTGAAAATTTACTTGTTAACATTGAAAGCCCCGATATAGGAATCATTATAGGTCGCCGTGGCGAAACGTTAGATTCTTTGCAGTATTTAACCGGTTTAGCGGTTAATAAGGATTCATCTGAGTGGACTAGGGTTATTTTAGATGCTTCTGGGTATAGAAAACGCAGAGAAGAGTCTTTAATCGAATTGGCTAAGAAAAAGGCTGAAAGAGTTAAATATACTAGAAGGAAACTATCTTTAGAGCCTATGAATCCCCAAGAAAGAAGAATCATCCATACTGCATTGCAAGAGGACCCAATGGTAACAACATTTAGCGAAGGTGACGAACCTTATCGTCGCGTAGTCATTGCCTTGAAAAAATAAGAAGGTGCGTGCCTTTAGGTGCGCACCCTTTTTTGTAAGAGGCAGAAGCTGAAGATTTTTTGGAGGTAAGAAGATGAACAAAGCTACAATAGCTGCAATTGCTACTCCACTCGGTGAAGGTGGCATTAGTATAGTAAGAGTAAGTGGCAACGACGCTATAGACATATCGCAAAAAATCTCAAGTCTCGACCTAAAGGAGCTACCGGCAAGACGAATGAGTCTTGGGTTTGTTGTTTTTAATGAAGCTAGATTAGATAGAGCGCTTTGGGTAGTTATGCCAGGACCAAATAGTTTCACAGGCGAGGATGTAGTAGAGATTCATTGCCATGGTGGTTTGATGGTAACAGAGCTAATCTTAGAAGCTGTCATAAATTCAGGAGCAAGACTTGCTGAACCCGGTGAATTTAGTAAAAGAGCATTTTTAAATGGTAAACTTGACTTAGCTCAAGCGGAATCAATTGTTGATGTTATTAGAGCTAAAACAGCTACTTCGCTCCGAGTAGCTTTTCGGGGACTAGAAGGTCAGCTATCTGACACAATTGAGGAAAATCGAGATGATCTTCTTTCAACGTTATCTACAATTGAAGCTAGTATCGATTACCCAGAGGACGTTGAAGAGCCTAATAGAGGCGAGCTTAGAATTAGGCTTGAATCTATGATAAGAGAACTAGATGATCTAATTGGCTCGTACCAGAAAGGCAAGTCGCTACGGGAAGGTTATCTAGTAGTGATTGTCGGCAGGCCTAATGTGGGCAAATCTAGTCTTCTTAACCAGTTAGCTAAAGAAGAAAAAGCGATTGTAACTGATGTTCCAGGAACTACAAGGGATGTAGTTGAAGTGGAAATAAATATTGGTGGAGTTCCAGTAGTATTTGCTGATACAGCAGGTCTTCGTGATACCGATGATAAGGTTGAATCCATAGGTGTTGGTAAATCCAAAGCCTATGTTAATAAAGCAGATTTAATCTTGTGGGTATTAGATAGTAGTGAAGCTTTGACTAGTGAAGACAGGCAAATTGGTAAAATTTTAGAGGACAAAGCTGTAATAGTTGTACTAAATAAGCAAGATATGCCCTCTCAAATTCAAGTTGAAGAGATCAGTAGCCTAATCCCAAGTATACAGATTCTACCTTTATCCTTAACGGAAAAAACAGGGCTAGATGCTTTTATGTTGGAACTTGAAAAACAGGTTGGTTTTGGTGGCGTTGAGGTCGTAGAAGAAGTCCTTATTACAAGAGTAAGACATAAGAAGGCACTTGAAAAAGCTAAAGACGCCTTAAAAAATGCTATATCTTTTTTGAGCATTTCTCCTCTTGATCTAATAGCGATAGACTTAAGAATGGCCTACAGCGCATTAGGAGAGATCACTGGACACACAGTAAAGGAAGATGTTATTGATAGAATATTCCAAGAATTCTGTCTAGGAAAGTAGGTGTAAGTTTGGACTACGATGTAATAGTTGTAGGGACAGGTCACGCTGGCTGCGAAGCAGCACTCGCTACTAGCCGGCTTGGGCTAAAGACCCTTGCTCTTACTGTAAATAAAGAAAACATTGCTGCTATGGATTGTAACCCATCGTTAGGTGGTCCTGGAAAAGGCCATATCATCAGAGAAATTGATGCTTTAGGCGGAGAGATGGGTAGAAACATCGACGACACTTATATACAGCTGAGGATGTTAAATACAAAAAAAGGTCCGGCGGTCCAAGCTCTTAGAGCACAGGCCGATAAGATTAAATATTCAACTAGAATGCGCTCGGTTTTGGAGCATCAAGAAAACTTGTGGGTCAAACAAGGAGAAGTTGTTTCGTTATTGTTTGAAGACCAAAAAATAGCTGGTGTTACTACAAAAACTAACAGGGAATATCGTTCTGAAATTGTCATTTTGACCACTGGTACTTATCTTGGAGGAAGAGTCTTTATTGGCCAAGAGGTTAACTATGAATCTGGACCAAGTGGGCTTAGAGCAGCTTCGGACTTAAGTGAGTATTTGAGCTCTATTGGCTTGAATCTAGTTAGATATAAAACTGGTACATCCCCTAGGGTCGATGGCAGAACTATTGACTATAGTAAAGTTGACAAGCAGCCTAGTGAAGACGTCCCGTTTTCGTTTTCCTTTGATAGTAGTTCGATTAGAAAAGACGACGTGCCTTGCTATATCACTCACACTAACATAGAAACACATCAGATAATTGAAGATAACATCAAAAAAGCAACTATGTATAGCGGTGCAATAACAGGTGTTGGACCTAGGTACTGTCCATCTATTGAAGCTAAACTGGTAAAATTCCCTGGAAGATCAGGACATCAGATCTTTATTGAACCTGAAGGTCTTTATACTACTGAAAAATATTTAGCAGGGGTCTCCACTTCTCTACCAGAAAGCATCCAAACTGAATTTTTACGCACAATCGCTGGTTTAGAGGATGTAGAAATTGTACGTCCTGGATATGCCATTGAATATGATGCTATCGATCCTACAGAACTTGACTTGACTCTTGAGCTCATTCGGTTTCCAGGTATCTATTGTGCTGGACAGATTAACGGAAGCTCAGGATATGAAGAGGCTGCAGCTCAAGGTTTGATAGCAGGTATCAATGCTTTTTTGCAGATTCAGGGAAAAGAACCCTTTATTTTAGATCGCTCTGAAGCTTATATTGGTGTATTAATAGATGATTTAGTGACTAAAGGAACCGAAGAGCCTTATCGTATGATGACAAGCCGCGCTGAATATCGTCTATTGCTTCGCCAAGGAAATGCTGATTTAAGGTTGACTCAAAAAGGCAGAGAGATAGGTCTGATATCAGATCAGAGATGGGAGAAGTTTCTAAAGAGAAAAGAAGCTATTGAATCCGAAGTCAATCGTTTAGAGACCACAAAAGTCTATCCTAATGCTAAAACTAATGAAATCATAAAAAGTTTAGCGAGTGCCCCTCTTAAGGACGTGGCAACTCTTGCAGATATTCTAAGACGGCCTGAAATTGATTATGAAAAGCTTAAAGCGCTTGATCAAGATCGGGAAGAACTCCCAAGCGATGTCATCTATGAGGTTGAGACAGAGGTTATTTACAAAGGCTATATTAGTAGAGCTCTCTCTGAAGTTGAAGAGTTTAGGATAATCGAAGCTGTGGCTTTAGACTCTGAGATCGACTTTAACCAGATAAAAGGTCTTTCGTCGGAAGCTAAAGAGAAACTTTCTGCTATTAGACCTCGTTCTGTTGGACAGGCTTCAAGAATAAGTGGCGTTTCACCAGCAGATATTACAGCACTTTTAATCTATCTGAAAGGAAAATCTTCTCATGTGGAATAGCCAAGACAAAGAACAGTTTTCAAGAGTATTGTTTGACGCTAAGCCTGATCTTACTGAGGAAGAAGGCAGAAAGCTCTTAGAGTATGCAGCATTTGTAGTAGAAGAAAATGAAAAAGTTAACCTAACTGCAATTAAAAAACCTGATGAGTTTGCTATTAAGCACGTGGTTGATAGCTTGATGGTTTTAGAGCATGTAGAGCTTAAGGGCAAAAGGATTATCGATGTTGGAACAGGGGCGGGAATGCCGGGGCTGATCTGGGCTTGTGTAAATAATGATGCACAGTTTGTCCTTTTGGATTCACTTAATAAAAGGGTTGCTTTCTTAGAAAGAGCAGTCTCGCGCCTTGGACTATCTAATGTTAAAGCAATTCACTATCGTGCAGAAGACGCAGGCCAAAATAGAGACCACAGAGAAAATTATCAAATTGCTACTGCAAGGGCAGTAGCAAGTCTTTCCGTACTGCTGGAGTATTGTTTGCCATTTGTTGAACCTAACGGGCAGTTTATTGCCCTAAAAGGACCTTACGTAGAACAAGAGACTCAGGATGGTAAAGAAGCATTAAAGGTTTTAGGCGGTGAGATTTCAACTGTTATAAACTACGAACTCCCTCTTGAAATGGGAAGTCGTAGCTTAGTAGTAGTCAGAAAAACAGCTAAAACTCCGAGAAGATATCCTCGGAAGGCCGGAACTCCGAGCAAATCACCTCTTTAATTTGGAATTTGCAGGAAGCACTCTTTATTTTAGAGAAGTATGTTTATGGTATAACTAATAGGAAAGGAGGCGGTAGGATGGGAAAAGTTGTGGCAGTCGTCAATCAAAAAGGCGGCGTAGGCGTGCGCCGGGCAAAGTTTGCATAAGCAATGTGGGAAGTTGTTAATACCACTTATAGTATTTCACTATAAAGGCTGACTAGACATCTAAAATGTGACCAATACATTTTCGGTGAAGCTCTAGGAACAAGGCAAGCGAGGCTTGTCGAGCCTGAGTCAGACCATGACTACGAACAGGAAGCTGTATAAAATCCAGTTGGCGCCTGAATTTGTTGTCTATTGCGACAGGGATGGCCTACTCCCTCTAGTATGTGCCCTTACATAAGGGAAGGACAACCTGGGTATGGCAGCAGTCTAAAGTCTGATGTAGTGTTTATGCAAAAACCCGGGAACTTTTATTATTCGATAAACAAGCTATGGTCAGCTGTGGATAATAAAAGGGCGGAGCACTCGTAGTAGTCAGAGGTAGGGAAAGCCTATCACAAGGCGAAGGGGTGCAGGGGTGGAAGACACCTTGGAGAGCCGTGTGAAGCGAAAGTTTCACGCACGGTTCGGGGAGAGGGGCTACCCCTACTCCACAAAAGTACAACAACTATCAATTTGGCGGCGGCACTAAAAGAGGCAGGAAAGAAAGTATTAGTTATTGATAATGATCCACAAGGCAATACGACCACTGGTTTTGGAATAGATAAGAACCAGTTAACGGCTTGTATCTATAATGTTCTTGTGGAGGGAATGCCGATTAATGATGTAATGATGGAAAGTAAAGGAATTTCGGTAATTCCTGCTACTATTAATCTAGCAGGTGCAGAAATTGAAATGGTATCCTTTCTATCGAGAGAGTTTCGTTTAAAAAATGCCATTAGGGATATTACAGACATATTTGATTACATTCTCATCGATTGTCCTCCTTCTTTAGGCCTGTTGACAATCAATGCCTTAGCAGCGGCAGAAAAAATAATAATACCGATTCAATGTGAGTATTACGCTTTAGAAGGATTGAGTCAATTACTAGAAACAGTTGATTTGATCAGATCCGGTGTCAATCCTTCGTTAGATATTGAAGGTGTCTTGTTAACGATGTATGATCCGCGTACAAATCTTGCGATGCAGGTAGCGGATGAAGTGAGAAAATATTTTCCTGGACAAGTATTCAAAACGATGATACCTCGTAACGTAAGAATTAGTGAAGCACCGAGTTTCGGTCTTTCTGTGCTTGAATATGCTTCGGATTCAAAAGGTGCTAGTGCTTATAGAGAACTCGCTCAGGAGGTTTTGAAAAATGAGCAGACAGGTTCTAGGTAAAGGGCTTGGAGCACTTTTACCTTCGAAA
>JAQVYS010000027.1:22999-25318 GCA_028708605.1 Bacillota bacterium | reverse complement strand
CAACACGCGTTCGATAAACTAAACATCCCAAACGTCTAGCTCTAACCTCTATACTCTGCTGTTTAGTTGTTGTCTTTTTTTTTACCGCGTAGTCGTCTAAATACCATATCACCAAATAGATGATAATTTCTCTTATCTACACGAATTATCTTCATTATCTATCTCCCCCACTATCTGCTTAATCTGCTCTGCAGCCTGTAAGGGAGTGATACTACTAACGTCAATCTTAAAAGTATCCATGTCTTGATACATTTCTAGCCTTTCTAAACTACGATCTATTATCTCTTCGTTCCTTAGCCCTAAATTCACATCAATTGACAACCTTTTCTCTAAAGCTTGTTCAGAACAGACCAAAGAAAACTTATATAGTTGAAACTCGATCCCATCGAGCGTGTTTATAATGTTATTCAGTATTTTTTCTTGGTGCATCACCCAGGAAAATAGTACATATTTATAGATTGAACAATTCAAGAAGTTTCTTAGTAAATACCTAATATTGTCCTGTACGATTTTCTTGGTTTCCTCGGTGACAATGAAAGGATTCATGTTCCAACACCAGTCGCCATCTAAATAAACACTTGGATTTAGTATCTTGATAAGCTCATTGCAGGTTGTTGTCTTACCAACACCCATCGTCCCGTTGATCAGTATAAGTTTTTTCATTTGTATCTGCTCCTATTAACCGAAGGCAAAAAACTGCTTCTATGGTCGTTGTTTGTATGACTTAAAACATACTCTGTATCAATCTTCCAAATAGAACAGCGGCAGACCTTAACGATGTTTATACCTAGTTAGGGAAAGCCCTAACTGTAGAGGTGTCTCCTATCGTAATTGTTTGCGACTATGCTATAAAGAATCACCTAAATCATTCTTCAAATACGGAAGCTATCTTACTGCATGTACACTTTTTACTTCCATAGACAATACCTCTGTAGGCGGAAACACCTTCTTTGGTGCAGTTGACAAAGCTACCGCAGAAACCTTGCAAAACATTGTTTGCAAAGTTATGTTAAGGTAGCTGTTGCAAACTATTTTGCAACAGCGATTTTTATTTATCTGAGCTACCTAAGCTATTGTTTTTTGGTCTACATGCTTAATTAATTGGATCAATACTGAAACTCTGGCTTTTCCATCTCCATAAAAATAACATCGTGCCAGATACCGTCTGGATCTTGCCAGAACTTCGACTCTTTCTTTGTCTCCCTAAACCCAACTTTTTTGTAAAGTGAGTACGCTCTCAGGTTATCTGCCAGTGTATCTATCTCGATTTTCTGTAAGTCAAAATGGTTAAATAAAAAGAGAATGAACGTGACTAGAGCATCCTTGCCAAAGCCTTTGCCTTGGTAGGATAGTTCACATATCTTGATCCCTATTCTGCATTTGTTTTCTGCAAGATCCAATTGGCCATAAACTAGCTCGCCAATTGGCAGATCATTAACCTTGTCTAAAACAACATATCTTCGCCTCTCCCTCAAGCTACTCGGATCAGAGATTTCCTCGCTAAAATCATCGTATAGCTTTGCTTCTGTGACTCCAAGTCCCCTGCTAAAGCCAACAGAAGCCATCAATTCACCATCGTTCCACCATTTGACAAATTGGGGAACATCCTCTAGGGAAATGGGTCTAATCTTGATTTTCTCGCCTTCTGCTACGACTATCATAAAGTGACCCTCCTAACGGAACTTTGATCGTTACATCGTGCACACGGATCAATTTGCAGTGACTATAATTGAGTGATCTTATAGCAAGCTAAACACTACGTTAACTGCCTTTCATATGCTTCTTGTAGAAGTCCCGCAATCTCAGCCTTTACCTTTGGTGAATTACTGTTTTCACTTTTTTTAACGACAAATGCCTCTCTCCAAAGCTCATAGGTGCGTTCATAAAGCTTCGCGAGCTCAGATTGGTTCATTTTATCCAAGTATTTATAAGCAAAATACTTAAGTCCACCGTAGGTGCCTAGATAGTACTCCATATTCCACGATGCATTAGGATCAAAGCTCACTTCGAAATGTTTGCTAAGCGCAGGGTAAGCGTTAAAACCTTTGGTGTTAGCCAACGATTCTTGGCCGTTCAGATGTGAAACTGCAAGCTTCATTGTATCTTTAAACACCTATTCTTGGATTTCTGTAACCTTCCTGTAACAGTTCATAAACACTGTTCTCCCGCGTAGTATTTAGCTCTTTCAGACTTTACACCAACTTTCTAAAATTGCGTTTAGCTCAGTGTTTATCAGGTCTAGTCAAGCGGTACCTTCTAGATTATATTGTTTTGCAAACAAAAGATCATAGATCTGGTTTGTACCTCTTAGATCCTGGT
>JAQVYS010000027.1:0-22899 GCA_028708605.1 Bacillota bacterium | reverse complement strand
TTACACCAACTTTCTAAAATTGCGTTTAGCTCAGTGTTTATCAGGTCTAGTCAAGCGGTACCTTCTAGATTATATTGTTTTGCAAACAAAAGATCATAGATCTGGTTTGTACCTCTTAGATCCTGGTGCCTGCCACAGGCAACAATTTCTCCCTGATCCATGACTATGACACGGTCACAGCTCAGTACGGTAGAAAGCCTATGAGATATCGTAATTAACGTTTTCCCTTGAGATAGACTGTGGATCGCTGAGACAATAGCTTTTTCATTCTCACCGTCAAGCGAATTCGTAGCTTCATCAAAGATGACTATATCAGGATCTTTTAGCATTATTCGAGCAATTGCCAGCCGTTGCTTTTGTCCTCCTGAAAGCTTTATGCCCCTCTCACCAATTAATGTGTCAAATTTATCTGGAAGACTATCGATAAAGTCTAAGATATTTGCTTTTCTACAAGCTTCACTAATATCAACTTCTGTAGCCCGTTTTTTTGCCAACAGTAAATTTTCTCTAATAGTGAGGTTAAAGAGAGCTGGGTCCTGCGAGACGATCCCGATTTTGCTGCCAAGACTTTCAGAGGAAATATTGTTTATATCTATACCTCCGACGGTGATTATGCCAGAGATTGGGCGGTATAAACCCATAATCAGCTTTACAAGTGTGCTCTTTCCGGAACCGCTTCGGCCGACTATTGCAACATGCTCGTGGGCTTGAACATCCAGCTGAACATCACATAAAACCTTTTGCTGAGATTTAGAATAGCTAAAACTCAGGTCTTTTACTGCTAAATTACTCTCTGTAAGCTTTATAGTTGGTTTTTTCCCTTCGCTAATGGATAAAACTTCCAACGCACGGTCGATACTTGGATTATCACCAGCTAGACCAAGTAGCGAATCAGTAAGCTGGGTAATATTTTGAAACAGCTTACTGTAATAGTCCATAAACACTAAAAGCACTCCTACATCCATTCGGCTATTAATGATAAGAAGTCCGCCGATAAAGTATAGGTTCATCCTAGTGATATAAAAATCCTTAAAAGCAATGAAAGCTCTGTTGATATACCAGTAGATCTGGTTTTTTACAAACAGCTTAGATAGCTTACTTCTAAATCTCTGTAGCACTTCGCTTTGGCTGCTCTCTAAGTTATTTGCCTTAATCTCCTTCCAATGTTGAAAGCTATTGTGCAAAAAAGTCTCGTACTTACCGTAACACTCTCTCCGCTCCTCATTGAGCTTAGAGACCTTCTTACTCATTACCTTCGTAAACCAAAAGGATACTGGTATCATTACAAAACCTGTTAACGCAAGAAGCGGGCTCATGAACGTGAGAATAATAGCAAGTGCTATAGTACCTAGTACGGCATAGAGAAAATCTAAGATATGTGTGTTGAAAAACTTCTCTAAAACACTAGTGTCGTTTTCTATTCTAATCTTTAGATCCCCAGCGTGGTACGCACTGTATTTATCGATATCCATGTGTACCAGAGTTCGGAGCATTTTAAGTTGAGTTTTAAGTCTGAAGTTAAGATACAGTCTGTTGTAGAAGCGTTTTTCCAACACCACACCTAGAGTTTGTAACACATAAACTCCAAGATAACCAAGGATTACTGGAAGTAGTAGGCTTAGATTCTTTCCTAGCATGACTTTATTGATCAGTATCAAGTAAAACAAAGGCGAGGTTAAGGATAGGGCAAGGAACCACAGTTTCAAACCAGCTAGCGCAAAGTACAAAGTTCTGTGTTCAGCTATAAGAGGAAAGAGCTTTTTAAACAGAAAGAATCTTTGAGTTAAGGAATTACGCACCATAACTCACCTCGCTCCTAGAGTACTGCTCTTTGAAAAGTTTAATATAAGGCTTGCAGGTTTTTAGTAAGTCAGTGTGATGACCAAAACCTGCAACAGTGCCATCTTCAATGACGGCAACCTTATCTGAATTTAGAATAGTAGAGAGCCTGTGCGCAATAATGATAATTGTTCTGTCCTTGAATAGCTCATCTTGTGCCTGTGTAATGGCACCCTCTGCCTCACTGTCTAAAGAGCTGGTAGCTTCATCAAAGACAAGTATCTTCGGGTTTTTAACAAATATCCTAGCAATAGCAAGCCTTTGCTTTTGACCACCAGACAAGCCTACGCCTTCAGTGCCGACTATTGTATCTAGGCCTTGAGGCAAGCTACTTACAAATTCGTCTAGATGAGCCATTTTAAGGGCTTCCCAAAGCAGGCAATCTGGTACTTTTTGATTTAAACAGAGATTTAGTCTTACGGTACCATCAAATAGTACGCTCTCCTGCTGAACTACACCAATCTAATCTCTAAGGTTATGGAGATTAAAGTCTTTAATGTCTACGCCATCGATTGTAACTTTGCCTTTTTGTGGCTCAAAGAATCTTAAAAGCAAACTTACGATAGTAGATTTTCCAGCGCCGCTAGAGCCCACAAAACAAACCTTCTCTCCTCCACCA
Organism: Bacillota bacterium; assembly: GCA_028708605.1. Lineage (GTDB taxonomy): Bacteria > Bacillota > DTU065 > DTU065 > DTU065 > DTU065. The sequence continues at coordinate 20,441 of JAQVYS010000027.1, read as the reverse complement.
ATTTCAAGTGAAACTCCTCTTAGAACCTGAACGTCCTCATTATATGAAAACCAAACATCAGAAAGCTGCACGTTACCGTTTGTAATCTTAATAGGAGGTGTAGTTTCATTGTACTCTTCGCTCGGCTCATTCAGGGCTGCCATTACTCTATCTACAGAAACCATGTTATTACCTATCGCCGCAGCCTTGTGATGGAGACTCCCTAAGAGGGCTACTGTAGTGCCAAAGTAGGCAACACAAGCAGAAAAACCACCGACAGTTATCTCGCCCCGTATTACAAACACAGCTGATACCCCATAGAGCACCATCTGTGCTAAAAGTGACACACCTGAGTTAACCCGTTCAGAAAGTACCTCGACCTTATTAGCCTCAATTTGCAACCGCATAATCTTGATGGTTTTGCCTACATAGTCTGACAAGATACCTCTTGAAGCATTCAGTAACTTAATGTCTTGCATGCCTTTAAGTATTTCAAAAAGCCACGAGGATAAGAGTCCCTTTTGAGTGGCTATTTTGGTATAGAGTTTCTTGACCTTATCTGCGAAGTATTTTGAGATAAAAACTATAACTGGTGTGAGGATCAAGGTAACTAATGCCAAATAAGTGTTTATGTAGAAGATAAAACCCACTGCTATTACAAAATGGACAACTCTTGCTATTGTATAGAACACATTCCAATGGATAAAGTCCATAAACTGCTCAGTATCAGCACCCATTCTAGCGATCAGGTCTCCGCTGTAAAGGCTGGTTAATGTTTCTCCTTTATAGGACAGGACTCTGTTAAAGATTGCAGTGCGGATATCGAAAAGGAATCTAGTCATTAGTCTAGCCCATGACATATTGAGTACAAAGTGAAGCAGCTGGGTAAAAAGATAGACAGCCCCGTAAAGCAGAACAATTTTTAGAAAGCTCCCCATGTTTTTACCATAGAAAACCTCATCTACAAGGCGGCCAAAGATGTAAGGATACAATGCTCCAGTAAAGGTAGTTATGATAATACATGAAAAGAGTATTATAAAGGTCGTTCGATGCGGTTTTGCAAATCTAAGTATCAGTTTAAGTCTATCCTGCATCTACATCAATCCGTTCCTTGTGTTTTAGATATACCTCCAGACTTGTATCCTATCTAGTGGAATGTCTTTTACTGTTAACTTCGTTATGCCTAGATGTTCTTCTTATATTTGCTTTTACCTATGTACTTAAGCACAAAAATAACACTCTACTTCTGAAAGCCTTTTAGATAAAGTAGAGTTGAAATAACTGCAGATTTCCACCAATTTATAGAAAGGGCCCACTCGTTTTGGTACCCAGCCTAGCTCGAAGGTATATCCCAAAACCGTCATCAAGCTGTGTTCTTATAATATAAACGCACTCATGTTCCGCTATCTCCTCATTTTTTGGGTAGAAAATACTCTCTTGTGAATTAAAGAATTGAGAAGACTTACAGATATAGCCTGTCTTCAACTCCAGTTTATCAAGTGTAATGTAGCTATTTACCTGCTCCTTAAACTATCTTTTGTGGGCTCCATGTCAAATATGTCAGTGATATTAGCAGCTTCACAATATTCCATAAGCCTTTTATAGCACAAACTAGTGTGCATATCATCTAGCAACTTTTGATTCGTGTAACAGGCCACTGCTTCTTTAACGACCCGCAAAGCTGTCTCAAAGAGACTACTGTGTTTATCAGCATATAGAAGAGCACAACCTGCAAGACAAGCAGTTGGGTTAGGCTCGGTGTTACTCTTACTCTCTGGCGAGGCCGACCACTAGGGAGCATGGGAGTAATCATTGTTTGAAGTCACAGTGCTAAACCAAATGCGTCCGTTAAAATCCGCACCGCTATCAAGACACTCCAAAATACCCTGAATTAAGTTATGACCTCTCGAGATAAAACTGATATCTCTTAGAATTTTTGTCGCAACCTAGGTTTGAATAGGTGTGGATTTATGGTTCCAACTATCTGGTTCTAGAGCATGTCCAAAACCGCCTTCGGATTTTGATAGTAAGAAAGAGTAGCTATAACCAGATCTACTCCACCGCCTTCAAAGTGAAAAATCCACCTTGCAAGATCTAAAGGTCTTGCATTGCGCTAGACAAACTCTTGAATTTTTAATGATGTAGCATTTTTAGTCGTTGGCTTATCTCCCCTTAGTTCAGTTTGAAAATGATTCTCTTAAAAAGTTAACTCACCTTTGTCTAGCTCTAAATCTGTTAAGAATTGTGAATCTAAAATTAGAAATACTAACCGAGACTAATTTGGCGTGCTTTTTTAAAAAAAAGAGGGCGTGATTTTGTTTCACACCCACTTTTATTACTAAGGACCTTTAACTCCACCAAGTTTGCAGCTTGGTGGGTCTTGTGCTATTGCTTAGAGTATTTTTTAATGAAGCGGTTATATTCTGCAATTCTAGTCTTAAGATCGCTATTCATTTGATCGGTTGCTTTTTTCAAAGCTAAGTCTGGATCTAGTTTTTGCACTACCACCTCGTTGATAGCAAATTGAATATAACGGTTGACTACCATCTCTGAAGCAATGGCAAATGGCGGTGTAGTTGAAGCTTCTGCTACTTGCAATAAGACCTTGCGGTGCTCTTCAGGAATAGGCATTGAAGGATAAGCACTCTTTGTTGATGGAAAGTAGAAGGTGCCAGGGATCTTTTGGGAAATCAGCGTTGTATACTTCTTTTGAAAGTCACTACTTGTCAGATACTTGATCAATATCCAAGCCTCTTTTTTGTGCTTGGAATACTGAAACATCGTAAGCGGTGTACCTGCTGCCCAGTTTGTATGATCGACTACATCACCTTTTTTTGTGCCTGGAACTATGGAAACAGTATATTTGCCTACTAAATCAGGAAGCCCAATCGTATAATTGGCATAAGTCCAAGATGGGGCACACAAAACAGGTAACTCGCCTCGACGAAAACCTTCAAAATGCTGAGGAACCTGAGGGATCTTATACTCGGTGTAGAGATCTGTATACTCTTTGAAAGCTTTTAGTGACTCAGGTGTGTCCCAACCTGACTGAGTCCGATCCTCAGTATACATATCCCCACCGTTTTGCCAGAGGAACATCTGAAAATCTCTAAACGATTCTGCATCGATTCCATATGCTAAGGCAAAGTTCATTTGGTTTGATTGTAGTTTTGGAATCATGCTTTTAACTTCATCCCACGTATCGGGCTTTGGAATACCCATCTCCTCTAGGATATCTAAACGGTAAAACATTGGCGATACAGTCATCTGGAAAGGCACACCAAAAACTGCTCCCTGGAACTCGTAAGTTCTAAATGCATTGGGAAATGAATCTTGAATATGATCAGTAAAATCTGAGCCAAACTCTTTTTTTAGATCAACCATCGCACCGCGGACTCCAAGTTCAGCTGCTAACAAACCACTCATAAGAGCAACATCAGGAGTGTCACCTGATGCTGCAGCAAGAAGCATTCTACGATCGGCATCTGCCCATGGCAATGGGTCAATCGAAGGCTCTAGCCCTGTATTAGGTATAAAGTCTTCAGCCAAAATCTCTTCGATGATTTTGGCCTGTTCGTTGCTGATACCAACCATCCACACCTTGAGTTCTAATGCTGATGCGACGCTTGTGCTAAATAAAAGCAGAAATACCAGTAAGAAAACTGCAGAACTACCTTTTTTCATAGCCCCTTTACCCCCCTGTTTTCTTATACAACAAGTCTAAGTGACCGTCACACTGGATTCTGCTTAATTATTTAGACAGATCTGAATTTATTCCTTTGTTTTCCATTAATTAAAATTTCCGTCACGACCTCATCAACTGGGGATTATAGAAAAATTCACCTAGTGATGTAGTGTAGCCAGAAAAAAACCAGACATCGCAAATTGAATAAAATGCCATGATTCCACGTCCAAATAGGCTTTACGAATAAGACTACTTTCTGCAACTTCAAATCACATACGTTTAGCGTTTTTACTTGCAAGGAGCATGCTTTGATTTGTAAAAGTAGTTGCCACCACTAAGTAGCCTTGAGAATAACAAAGCTTGCTATTAACCCTAAAAAACTGGTTAGCAGCGTGCTTTAATAACTTTAATCCAGATACTTTTTCAAAAGAATGGCAAATAAACTCTGACTTAAACTCATTCATGACCACTTTCGCCTAGTTTTAGTATTGCAGCTTTCTCCTCTAAAAGAACGTAAAGATTAAGTTCTCTACTTATAGCTTCATCAACATAATGTGTAGGAACTTGGTTTTTTACAAACCATTCAAGGATGTTCCAAAGAGAACTATCGCTTCGCGACCGTTAGGTCATTTTGAGCAAGAGTCACTTTGTTTTTCATGTTTTACATTTTTACGTTCATATGTTGACAGAAAACGTCTTTGAATCAAGAAAATACATAGTTATGTACGCGACGTTACTCAAGCAAAGAAAGGGAAGATAATGGGGTTTGTGGAAAGGTCTATTTTATAGGAGAGTTGGAGTACAAAAAGCAATAGGCACTATTCTACTAAATCCCCTTAAAACTTACTAAGAAAGCTATTTCTCACAAGAGTTTTGCCTAAAAAGTTAAAGGAGCGATTTTAATGGATAAAGGCATAAAAACTATCATTTTGGTTCTGATGATAATCAGCATTGTTCTTACTGCATATGCTACAACCTCACTAAATGAGCATACGTTAAAAAGTAAGCAGAGTTTATTAAATGAGATTATGCAAGAGATTAAAACCGAACTAGAGCAGAAAACAAATATGGCTTTTAATGTCGATACTGAGGAAGTTGTAGGTACTCTTCTATCCGCAGAATCTTATCTGGAAGAAGCAGACAGGTACATCCTTATCGAAGACTTTTTCGAAGCAGAGTTAAGGCTATTATTTGCAGAGCGAATGTTACAAAAATCGTCAGTTTTTCTTTCTACAACGCCTAGAGTTGAAGGCCGTATAATCTCTATAGACGCAAAGACCTTAAGCCAGAAAGCTTTAACTGGTAAGATCGAGGACTTGGTTTTAGAAATTGCAAACAGCAATTTCAACACCATCTTTGTTGAGGTAGTACGTGGTGATGGTTATACTGTATATCCTTCTGATATACACATTCAAGCTGAAGAGCTACAAGGAATAGACCCACTAAATGAACTAATCTGGCACGCAAAACTACATGACATCGATGTTTTTCCTTGGCTAAAGTTGTTTTTTGCTTCTTCAAACGGTACACCTGGGCCAATACTTAAAGAACACCCAGAGTGGACAGCACTTGATCGAAATGGTTATGGCTATGAAAAAGCTGGCCTCGCTTGGTTTTCTCCTGCGCATCCCAAAGCTCGAGACTTTATTTATGAGTCTGTTCTTGAACTCTTTGATGCGTACGATTTTGCTGGTTGCCAGATAGATTATGCACGCTATCCAGTTAATCTTACAGAGGATAACGATTTTAGTTACGATCTCTACTCGAGGGAATTGTTTAAAACCTTTTATGGTATCGATCCTTTAGATATTCCCTACTATCCGTATAGTCAAAGAGTGCAGCCTAGTTATCAAAGAGGAGATCACGGTTCTTTATATGTGAGCTGGTTGTCTTTTAGAGAAGAACTAGTTAGTTCGATGGTCGGCAGAATTAGTATAGGGCTTCGAGAAAAACAACCTGATTTGCCTATTAGTGCTGGTATAATTACAGCTCTATGGGGTGGAGGCACTATTCAACAAGCCTGGTTCAGACAACAGAAATGGCCAGATTGGTTGGAAAAACACTACGTGAATTATCTATCACCTATGATCTATCAAGATGACTCTAGTGTCGTAGATAGAGAAGTTCAGGCCATAGCTCAAATAGCTGATGGCAAAGCTTTACAATACCCATCTCTTGGTGTTTATGTGATGAGTAGTCCCTATCAATTAATCCAGCAAATTGAGATAACTAGAAGGCACGGCATTGCAGGCATTCGGGTGTTTGCCTATCCTCATCTTGAAACAGAACATTTTTCGATTCTAAAAGAAGGGCCATTTAGAGAAAAGGCGTTTCCCCCTCATAGGGATCTGTTAAAAGCAGCTATTCTGAGAATTCAAGACATATTACCACTCTTTAGCGAGGAAGAGGAGTTGGTACAGCTTCTCAACAATTTAGAAAATGTTCCTCAAAAACATGGGCATTTGAGAAATGCATCTTTGCAAAGAGCTCTAAAGCGCACGGAAAAGCTTCTGAGCCATAGCAATATACGGATCAAGTATGAGATGGAATATGTAAAAAGTTATTTAGAAGCGTTGCTGTATTCGGAGCGCCCGTACAGATGACTTAGTAGTCGATAATTGATCACTTTTAAGCCCCCTAAGTAGTTCTGAATAACCTAAACATTAATGTATAATGAGTAAAAAAGTAGGTGAAGGACAACCCCTGGGGTTATCGGAGCGCCACCGCTTATAGTTAAATAGGGGGTTGTAAGCAGTGTCTCCAAAGAAGAAAAGATATTCAGAGGATTTTAGGAAACAGTTAATTCTTGAATGCCAAGAGACCGGTAATATTTCTCTCGTAGCTAGAAGACAGGACATACATTTAAATACATTGAATGGCTGGCTCAAGCGACTTCGTGAGACAGGAAGTGTTAGCGGGGTTAAAGCTGAAGATGCTGATATAAGAGAGCTATCAAAACAGTTGAATCAAGTCTCCGAAGAAAATGATATACTAAAACGTCTCATGAATGTCAATGGTCTCTGTTGTAATGACAAAGTTAGGTCCCTTAAGGTATTTTAACTTAAACAAACCATTCTCAAGAGGTATGATTTCCAACACGGTGAGAGACGGTACTATATCGATGGTAGGTGATTCTAATCTATGTAGGATGAGCTCTTTCAAATCCTTATCGTAACGTTTGATATCTCTGCTCGTTTTTTCTCTCCTTAGGATGTTGTCGCTATTGTACTAGAAAATCTTCTATACGACAATTATCCTGACACATAGGGATAGCAAAAGATACAACACAACTCGATCATCTATTAATTAGATCATTTTCTGCATTAACTCAAATGCTTTTAATTCCTTGTCATAAGCAGTTTTTAAGAGTTTGGCTATTTCAGTTCTTGCTTTTGAAATATCAAGACATACGCCTTTTTTAAGATCAAACGCCTTTTGCCAGAGGTCATAGATATCCTTGTAAAGCTCTGCAAGGTCAGTTAAATTTGTTTTTTCAAAATATCTATAAGCGTAGTATTTGAGTCCGCCGTAAGTTCCTAAATAGTACTCCATATTCCAAGACCATTCATTAGGATTTGAGTTATCATCAAAATGCTTGATAAATGCGGGGTAGGCCTGGAGTCCTTGAGCATTATCACACCACTCTTGCCCACTAAGATGATACACAGCAAGTTTTAGAGTATCTATCAAGATTGTGTCTTGTAGCTTTTGCGATTTTCCTGTAATGGTCAAGACCGACAAGACGGGTAGCTCACGCTTTCCAAGTAGGTTGTAGGCCATTTCTCCTTTTTTGCCAGAGACATCTAGAACTTTAACTAACTGAGCTTTATCATCATAGCCGGTGATGAGCCCCCATTCGGGTACTCCTATATCCCAGGAAACAGCGGGAATCCCATTATCGATGGATTTTTTAATAAGACTAAGAGCTTGAAGACGCCTCTCTTCTTCGATATAGTCCTGCCCCCAGTATCTACCTAGATAGTTACATAGAAGCCCTCCGTTTTCGACCCATCTTTTTTGTTCGTCGAAAGACCAGATACTTGTTGCACTAGGACAAAGATCCTCAGCAACCCACATTCTAAAAGCAAACCCACTAGTGGCAATAATGTCCTCTGCAACTTCCTTGAAAGGGCTGTTTTTAACAGCTGTGCCTAAGGACTTGGCAAACGAGAAAAGATAGCCTGTTCGGTCATAAATACCATTTTCCCAGTTAATATCGAGGTTTGTCATAACTCACACTCCAGTCTATCAATATGCTTTAGCTAGACTACAAAACCACCTCTTACCCCTCTGCTCTTCAAACTTCACATCGATTATAGCCGTCCAAAACCTCTTAAATAGAGTAAGTTAATAATAATCCCTGTGGACTTCCACCAGTTTTTAGAGATAGCCCACTCATTTGGATAATCACTCCAACTCCAGGGGATATTCCAAGAACCATCTTCAAGCTGCGTTCTTTTTATATAGTTACATTCAAAATCTGCAATATCTTCATTTCCAGGGTAGAAAATGCTATCAGGTGAAGAGAAGAACTGCGATGGTTTACAGATGTAACTCGTCTCCCAATCAGCAGTATTTCTAGTAATACAGTTTTTTACTTGAGTAATAAGTTTAGTCTTTAGTAAATGTAAATCAAAAAGATCATGATTATTAGCTGCCTCACAATACTCCAACAGCTGTATGTAGCAAGCAGCTGTATGCATATCATTTAGTGAATCTTGCACGAGATACCAATCAACGGCCTTTTTTGCAACTCTTGTTGCAGTTCGGTACAAGGTTTTATTCTTGTCTGCATAAAGAAGAGCAAAACCAGCTAAAGCTGCTGTCGGGTTGTAGTCTGTGTGGCTTGTGCTATCACTACCAAAAGACCACCAAGGGGCGCACGGATAGTTATTATTAGAAGGCACAGCATTTAACCAAACCTGCTGGTTAAAATCTACACCACTTTCAAGGTACTGTAAAATCCCTTGAATCACTTGATGTGATTTGTCATTAAAGTTGATATCCCTTAAAATCTCTGTTGCTGCCCACGTTTGAATTGGGCTTGAATTTGGATTCCAACAATCAGGCTCTAAAGCATGACCGAAGCCACCATCTAGATTTTGATAGTGGGATAAAGCCTCAACTACAGCATCACTTCCGCCAGCTTCAAAATGATATTTCCATAGTGCAAGGTCAAGCGGTCTTGCGTTACGATAAACAAAATTCCGTGCTTTTAAATAGATCTCTTTAGTTTTCATTTTTTGAGTCCCTTTCTTTCAGTAATCACTCATTTTTTGATATCAAAATGAAGCCTACTTTCTTCTTCAGAAACACAGCTGTTTCTTTTTTTTAATAAGCAAGATCAATAATGTACCAAAAAGCGTCGAGTACCTCTCCGTTTGTGGATCATACTTGACGCTTTTACTAGCTTTAATAGGTCTAATTTGATGTGTAAAGGCTCTACTTAAGAGTAAATATTAAACGTCTTCTGCAATCTTGCTCGTTTTACGCTGAGCCATGACCAGGTTGTAGTAGATCCCTTTTTTCTTTAAGAGCTCTATGTGAGTACCTAATTCTGCAACTTTGCCTTGATCTAAAACAACAAGCCGATCAGCGCTTTTTAGCGTAGATAACCTATGAGCAATGGCGATAGTAGTTCGCCCCTCAACAATCGTATTTAAGCTGTCTTGGATAATAGATTCCGTCTCTACATCAAGTGAACTAGTTGCCTCATCTAGTATCAGTATCGATGGATTTTTAATAATCGCTCTGGCAATAGCAAGCCTTTGCCTCTCTCCCCCAGATATAGAGTAGCCATTCTCGCCTATTATTGTGTTATATCCATCTGCAGTTTGCATGATAAAATCATGAGCATTTGCTGCCTTTGCTGCTGCGATAACCTCATCTGCTGTAGCTCCGGGTTTGGCATAAGCAATGTTATCATAGAATGATCCTGCAAAAAGGAATGTATCCTGGAATACTACACCGATATTCTCATGAAGATACTCAGGCGACATGTCTTTTATATCCACACCATTAATAGTTATTTTACCTTGGCTTGGATCATATAGCCTCATAATCAAGTTGATCATCGTTGACTTCCCAGCCCCAGATCTCCCAACTATACCAATCATCTCACCTGGTTTAATGTCTAAATCTATCCCTTTTAGAACAGGTTCATATGATTTATAACCAAAAGAAACGTTTTCGAAGGCAACTCTACCTGAAAGCGAAACATTGTTAGGATCTTCTACAGAGATGATTTCAGGTTCTTCATCAATGATTTCAAACAGCTTCACCATACTGGTCATAGCATCTGCTAGCCAGCGTGGAAAAGAGACTAGCCAGCGTAGTGGTCCGTAGATATAACCGATATACATCGTAAACTGGACTAAAACTCCAAGAGTAAGGCTACCAGTTAGAATTTCTTGGCCACCAAAATATAGGACCAAAAACTCTCCTATCCCAGTAAAAAAGATCATTGTAGGGAAAAGTAAAGCCCAAAGAGCTTCATTATCAGACGATACTTCGGCTAGTTCTGTCGTAGCTTTTGAGAACTTTTCGATCTCTAAGTCCTCTTTACCAAACGACTTTACTGTGCGAATACCCTTAATGATATCATGCAAAATAGACTGAGCTCTAGAGCTTTTTCTCCATTGTCTTTCATAACGGATGCGAATAAACCGCCAAAACCTAGAAAGCGCAATGCTTACCACTGGAACTGGAATAAAGACAAGGAGGGTGAGCTGCCAGTTAGTTAAGAGCAGAATGATTAGAACTACGACAAATACGATCATCTGCTCTATTGCCCAGCGACCACCGTCAGAGATAAAGTTTCTAACAATGCCAGTATCTTCCATTACCCTGCGAATCAAATCACCGGGTGTTCTTTTAGAAAGCGAGTTTAGTGACAGCTTTTGGATCTTCTCATAAGCAAGGTTTCTCAAATTATTGGCATAAAGGATACTTGCTTGATTAAAGATCCTAGAGCTCAAAATATAAATCAACTCGCCTAAAGCTCTGGCAAGAAACATAGCTCCAGCTAAAACAATAATCTGAGTATGTGTCCCCTCCATCGGGCGCAGATGGTTATCGATTAATATCCGGCTAAAAAACGGCACTAGAAGATACAAAATAGACGATATTGCCAGGAAGATCTCCGCAGGTATCATCTTGGCTGCAAACGGCCTTAAAAGGCCAAGAGCGCGTTTTAGAACGCCGATACGATTAAAGCAAAATAAACACACAGACATTCCCTCAACAAGAGGACGGCCACATTTCTGGCAGACTGGTAATTGTCTTTTTTCAGGGTTTACATATTGCTTGGTTTGAATATAAAAATTGACTACCTTGCAAAACTCTCCTGCAGATTTCATACAAGATAGCGTAAAGCGGCAGATTAGCACTTCGCTTTCGTCTTTCATCTTTGCAAAAAGAAAACCGCAACCAACCTCTCCATTAACTGAGAGCTCAGTCATATCTTTTGCGTTAAGAGAACAAAGGGTTGTATCGCCGATTTCGGACATGACTTGCCCGGTTTTGTCAAAGCTAACAGTGCCATTTGCCGGTAACATAGAAGGATCTAAATCATAGTGGAATTCATGTTTTAGCGGCATGGAATCACTTCTTTCTGAGGTTTCTACCTAGAAAAGGTACGGTTCTAGTCTTTTTAGACTCTTTTTGTCTAAGTTAACAAGCGATTCGACGATGTAGCGATTGCCGTCAACATCAAAAATCGCAAGCTTATCATCGTCTAACATTCTAATATTCTTGTTGACGTCCTTGATTGCACAATTTTTCTTATATTTGGCACCCTCTTTGCCAATTAAGAGTTCCATATAGACGTAGCCTAGTTTGTCTTTGACCGATTTTACTTCAAAGACAGTAGGACTGTAGTAGCGCTTCTCAAGCTCACTTACTACAATTTCATACTGCTTTTTAGTAAGCTCAGAAAGAGAGCGGATCATACCAATCTCTTTATTTGTTTTATCGGCTACCGAAATGTATTCCTCTGGGTTACCAATTGGGAATGCCCGCCTTAGAGTAATTCGATTGTGGTCATTCTCGCCGTATCTAAGGCCCGTAAATCCCCCAGGTGTAACGTAAAACTCGGCAATTTTTAGATCAATCATACCTATATCTATAGCTGAAGCCAAAGTCTGTGCTTCTAGCGTTGATTTTTCCATAGAAATAACCTCCCAGTATACTCTGTGTGTTTAACTTAATATAGCAATATTTTAGGCCTCCATGTTAATAACCTTAAGGCCCTCAAGCTGAATGGTATAAAGCTTGTGATACTCGCCTTTTTTCTCCATCAGTTCCTTATGTGTCCCGCTTTCTACTACTTTACCGTCAGATATAACTGCAAGACTATCTGCATCTCTGAGAGTAGAAAGCCTGTGAGCAATAGCAATCGTAGTTCTGCCTCTCTGCAGATCAAAAAGTGCCTTTTGAATGCTAGCTTCGGTCTCAGTATCCATAGCTGCTGTTGCTTCGTCAAGGATTAAAATATCAGGGTCTTGAAGAATTGTTCGGGCAATAGATAGGCGTTGCTTCTCTCCCCCAGATAAGTCCTGACCTCCTGCGCCAACCTTAGTTTCGTAAGCGTCTGGAAGAGCCATGATAAAATCGTGGGCAGAGGCTGCCTTTGCAGCTCTAATCACAACCTCTGTGCATGCATCAGGCTTTGCATAGCGAATGTTGTCAGCTATAGTACCAATAAAAAGGTAGATATCTTGGGAGACAATCCCGATACTGTTTCTAAGCAGTGTGAGGGATAACTCTTTGACGTTGACCCCATCAATCGTAATGGAGCCTTCGTTTACATCGTAGAGTCTTGCGATTAAGTTTGCCATAGTGGATTTACCTGCACCGGTTTTGCCGACAATGCCTAGCATCTCCCCTGCTTTTACAGATAGATCTAAGCCCTTTAAGACAGGAGTTGCCGGATCATACTCGAATTTTACGCCTTTTAGCTCGATATTACCGCGAATTTTGTCAAGTATTACCGGATTATCTGGCTCTGTAACATCAGGTTTAGCATCGATAATCTCAAAGACCCTCTGAGCCGAATCGACGCAGCGTGCCCACCAGTTAGAAACCCAGGACATAAATTCCAATGGTCCATAAAGCATTGAAAGATAGGCAATAAAGGTCAACAAAGTACCAATTGTAATTTCGCCTTCTAAGACCATAATGCCGCCTATAGCTGTGATAATTACTTGACCTAAAAACATAAATAAATAGATCAAGGGAAAAGCGGTAGAGCTCGTATTCATGGCATGGATATCCACAAGAGCTTGCTTTCCACCTACTTCTGCAAAACGTCTTGCTTCAGTATCTTCCTTGGCAAAAGCCTTGATTACTCTCTGTCCGTTAACAGAATCGCTAACCATAGAATTCAGTTGTGAGTTATAGACCCAGTTTTTGTGGTGAAAGCGGCGAAATATGCTCCAGAGGATTCTAAAGAAGATGATTGCAATCGGTAGGATTACAAAACAGATTAAAGCAAGTTTTACATTAAGCACACACATCAAAATAATGACACCTGTAAAGGTAAATAGATTAACAACAACATATGGAAGACCGTCGACAAAAAACCAATAGATATTGTTAGCATCTTGATTAACTCTGTTCATTAGGCTTCCCGTACGCTTTGAGGTGTAAAACCCTACTGAAAGTCGCTGCATAGCTTCGAAGATCCTTAGTTTTAAGTCTTGGACAATCCAAGGTACGGTTCTTGCCAGCACATAGGAGTAGAGAATGTTTAAGGCTACGCCTACAGCTCTTACTAGAAGGATCAAAAGCACAGCTCCTAAAATATAACCGTAAAAACTGCCCTCTTCCATCAGAACTTCATCGAAGAAAAACTTGGTGCCTACAAGAGGCGTTATCATGGAAAAGACTGATCCTGCAAGCATAGTTAGGAAGATAATAATTACCTTTTGTTTATAGTGACCAAAGAAGCCTAGTAACCGCCTTGTGATTGAAACTTTATCCATACATTTAGGGCAAAGCTTGCGGTTTGGTTCGGGGTATCTTGTGCCACATTTATGACAAAAGAGCTCTTCATCAACGAGAATATCAGTAAGGGGCTCTATGCCATCACGGATATTTTTTACTACCTTAATGAGCTTTTCAATATCGGAGATAAAGCCGATTGAAAATACAAGTAGAATACTTGTTTCATGATCTTGTTCGTTGCAAAGGCGTCCTGTAGAAAGTAAGCGCTCTAATGTAAGTTCTCCAAGGCTCGATAGGTCGTGAATCTCAAGCTCCTTTGGTTCATAGACTGCTACAATCCTGCGAGCTCCAGAGGTCTTAACTACCTTCTCCTCTCCGTAGAGAATGTACATTTTTTCATTGCTTACCGCAATGTAACTGTCCAAATAGCCGCTTTTGTCTGCAAAATCTGTATGAGTCGCATAAACAAATTTTGAAGTATCAATGCCTTGGGCAGCAAAAGCAGAAATAATATACTCCGGAACGAATGTCTTCATAGAAACTTCCTCCCTAAACCCTTTCCCGTAACAGCAAGGCTAAAGATAACTTAATAAATTTAAATCATAGATAGGCTAGCCAAATCTAATTTTCTTGTGATAGTAAGCGATTAATTCTAGATTTTGTCTAAAAAGTAGACTATACCGCTGTTATTCGCTTTGCAGTTTGTTCTACCTCTGTGCTTTGAAAATTTCTTTTAATTTAATTTTTTGGCCATCTTTGACGCTTTCTGTTCTTCTCTATTTAAGCATCTAAAGATCAAACTAGAAAGGGTAAGAGTTGGTTCATACCCAAAGTATCTAAATTTAGTTACCAAATTACTCTGCTATTAAAGACTATTTGTTCTGTGTTTGTGTAACTTCATCCAACCACTTCTCAAGTTTTTATAAAACACCATGCTAGCTAAAAGACCACTAAAGCCTCTACAGCAGTTTTACGTAAAGGCTTTTCTCATACTCAATCATATCTTAAACTGATCTGCTCTTATTTCGCTTTTTTAAAGGAATAAATATGAAACAGTGTGCTACGTTTATTCAAGTAATGCTAGGGAGAGAACCTTGTATCACTGCAATTAACCTTAAAGTAAATCAATATTAAGAAATAGATTAAGTCTTTTTACTAAGATAAATATCTACAATAAGCCCGAAATCAGATTGTTAATAGTTTCGCATTTGTTAAGCGAAACGAGGTATTAGCCATTTTTTACCATACGTTCACTTATAAAATCTGTTAAAAACCGTACTTTAATAATAGGTTTTTAAATACTCCGACCTTAAAAATGATATGCAAGAATTACACAAAAGCAAAGCCTCTTTCGTACAATATTTCAAATAGAAAAAGGAGATGATTAGATGCAGAAAACTCCTAATCCAATCGCCAGCTCAGCTGGGAATATTAGGGAGTTTATTGCGACACTAAAGGAAAGAGGTTTTGTTGTACAAAGAGGCGAGCTTAGACAGGTTGATATCCTTGATCTGTGTAGCCGCGGTCTTGTCAAATCGTGTTTTGGTAATAATGCAGGTTCACCATATGCCACCTTACTCCTTCCCCCCGCTCCAGATCAAGATCCATTACCAGAAAGGGAGCCTCAGGTAGATAATCTTTTAAAAGGCTCTGACGAGTTTCCTCCCATAAGTGGATTACCACTATACAGACTGCGTTCTGATGAGGCTGTAGTTCTAATCGGGAAAACACCTCCTGCAGCTCATTATTTTAGTTTTCGTAGTTATTTAGGTTTTATGGAAAACAAACCTGGTAAACAATACGAAAGTACCATTGGCAATGAGTCTACAGGTTTTTACCACCCAATTTTAGCAAGTCTAGGTGACCAAATTAACAATTTCAACATTTTGACGAAAAATTCTCCTATTGGAACCCTACGGCACCCATTTTTAGATGATACAGTCATTATTAGTTCAGCCGACAAATCTGTAAATGATCAAGTCCGTAATGCATTAGCAGTAGCTGGATTTAGCTCTGATATTATTAACGATGATAACATCCCCGCAGATCTAGCTCTTTTGGGACTTGAAAAGGGCAAAGACCTCTTTTTATTCTTAATGAGGGTACAGATTTGGGCTCAAGAGACTATTGGACAAAACTACCTAGATAATCTTAAGCAATATGTACAAGTATTACGAATTACGCCTAAGACTCCTTTTGGCATCCTAAACCCGTACCCAATACCTAGTCAGAGAACAAAAGAATCAGGAATTACAGAATTTCAGGTAGTACCCAATGCTCGAAATGATCTTGATCACTTACGTAAAGAAATCATTAAAAAGTATCAGACTCCAGAGTATGAGTGTGTTGAGTTAGATACTCACCAGTGGGGCCTTGATGGATATGAAGCCATACTATCAGATCAACCTGCTATGGGAGATAACAGAGATGCAACCTATCTAAAAACAGACACCTTTCAACTAACAAGCGATGATGACTTTCTCATCATCTATGGCATCAACCACGAGCAAACAGGTAAAGCAATGTTCACTAATACATGCTTCTACGGCGAAGAGCTCCTAAACGGCGTTGTAGGAGTCTTTAACAGTATTATTTTCGCAAATTCTGCAGCAGAATACTTCCCTGAAGACTATGATGATTCACGTTTCTATTATGTGTTTATGATGGCACGAAAAGCTAACGAGAAAAACATTGTGTTAATTCCTTATAGTACAGGTAACCCAGCTGGCAGCGCTTTTGGAGTCGACAACTATAAAGATGCCTTAGTTGCTTTTCGAATTTATGTCGACAAAAAAATGACGGTAGGACCTCCTCTATACGAAATAATCCGCGATAGAGCAATTCTCTTTAAGAAGAAAAATACTAAATAAAACCAGTTAGTCTTATCTGATAAAAGATATAAGGTTGTAACAAGTTTGTGATGATTACAAGCGTTTTTGTAGCGTAGCCGCTACATTTATGTAGACTGCAAAATTAGGTGCCTTCCTGAAGCAGGTACTGCTTGAGTGTAGGGCACCTTTTGATGAAAAGCTTAATTGGCAACACGTGGCCTTATTTTCCCGCTAATTAATTTAAACGCCAACCTTATGGGAGACTGATCCAAGTATCTAGAAATGATGGTAAAACAACTAACATTACTACTGTAAGCTTTTAGATCCTAAAATTCACTAAATAGAAGACCAAAACTTTAGCAGAAAAAGATCGTTATAACAATGAGTGTTTGACAGGTAGAGGATTTGATCTATTCTGGCAAAAAAACTTGCTCTTTCATTTTATAAAAGAGCCCTTCTATATCATTTGTGTCGCAAATACCATTATCTTCCAGTAGTGAAATCAAGAGACTCCCACTTTCGTAAAACGATACCCTAGAAAATGGCACATGGAGCCCATAGTGATTTTCTTCGAGATTTAAGTAGCGGTTGACTTTGTTTTCTACAAATCTAGCTAGACCTTCTTTCCACTCTTGCCAAAGAAGATACTCTAAATCAGTTGCTGACAATACTGCTTTTAGTTGTTGCCTCAAGCTAGTCACCTTAAGATAGTCTGAAGTTTCTAGTGCTCCGAAATATCTCATAAAAAGCTCAACAAAAGCTGGATCAGAGTAGGGAAAAGGATGGTTTAACTCCCACATATAGTCATTTTTCTTCAGGTATTTACGAAAGATAGTTAACCCATCTTTTAGTTGAGCTTCACACTCATTTGCTTGGGCACAATGCACAAACTCATGAAGCGTTGCGACATAGCCATCTAGGGAGTCAAATGCATCGCCTGAAACTACTGCACACACTTTCTTATCATAACATTCAAGTGGGAAGGCTGCTCTTATACCTTTCGGAACAGGAAACAGACAGGGCTCAGTTTTAAAGAGCTCATACCTGTCTTTATCAGGCACGAAGTCGTAAATCTCGAAAACATCGTTACAGACAACTGTGACGGGATAAGAGTCTTTGAATATGGGATGAATGTGTTTTATCTTATTTTGAATCTGAACAAGCTTTAAGAGTTTTTCTTGGTATTCATTCATAAGTTCGTTTCCCACCTCTATATGATTTTGATAGAGATTATTCTTCCTGCCGTTGGTAGCATCGATCAATAAGACTATCCATTACAACTAGTTCTCTAATTACCCACGGGCAGGAATGATAATCTACAATCTGTCTATTTCTTTCTATAGCCTCCTGCAAAGTTAACCAGCCAATTTGATAGTCATACTCTGCTTCATATCTATCTAGGTTTCTGTTGCCGGTAAAAGAATGAACTTGACAAAAAAAGTAGTACGACTCCATTTCGAGGATGTCGTTCTGCTCTCCTTTTCTTCTTTCGTAAACACAGCCATACTGTTTGATTGATCCTCTATCTAACAGGTATCCTGTCTCTTCCATAACTTCACGAAGTAACGTATCTTCAAGCTTTTCACCATCTTCTACACCGCCACCTGGAATTTGTAATCCCCAAGCTTGCAAAAATAAGCAGGTATTTGTTTTCGTATTTTATTACAGCTCTAGCTGCAGTTCTCTTAAATACTGTGTTTTTGTGATCGTAATTTTTCAAGTCAATCTTGATATGCATTCTCTTACCTCTCTGTAGGATTTTGGTTTAATCTGCTTAATCTATCGCCAAAGTTTTCTTAATGGCTTTTTTAAACAAGAAAGGCCTAAATGACCCCCTTCCCACTTTTTGCTTTGTTGTGGTTTTTGAGGCTTTGCTAGTCGTTTTCTTTTACCTAGCCTTAGGTAATAATTAATGGTGCACTTTAGGTATTACACCCACTTCTTCTTAAAAATAGTATTTAATATCTCCTTAAAGTAGAGGCTAAACAGTTGCTACTTAAAACCATCTTTTAAAATCTCCATGTAGATTTCATCATGCCACTTATTTTCGGTATAACAAGACCTAGTACGTTTCCCAAATTGTCTAAATCCACATTTGATATATGAGTTAATAGCACTTTGGTTACTCGAAAACACTCTGAGCATTATATTATTCAAGTTAAGATACTCAAAACCGTATTTTACCAACAGCCTTACGGTCTCTTGTCCATAGCCTTTGTTTCTTTCTTTTAGATCGCCAATAAAGATTCCGACTTCAGCTGTTTGGTGCAAGTGGTTAACACTAAGAAGAGAGCAGTTGCCAATTAAACGGTGTTCTTCTTTAAGTACTATAGCAAAATTGTACCCTTCTCTTACCATCCTCTCTAAAACTTCCTTTTCTTTTTCAAGACTATAAACATTGGCTGCATGGTTAAGATATCTCACGACCTCAATATCATTCATCCAACGTGTATACTGCTCTAGGTCATCTAAGAACATCGGCGATAGATAGATTTTTTCGCCTATGATCTTTGGTATATATTTACTCACAAAGTCTTCTCCTTTCATCTAAAACCACTCTAGGACATTAAAGATTTGCTATAATAGCTGAAGCCAACTCAAAAGTAGCAATTAACTAAAATATTGTAAATAACTGACGTTGCCCCCATAGAAAAACTAACTTTGAACTAAATTTCTGTCCTTACCCTTAAATACCTTTCTGTTAATGGGATGAAATTGACAGATCTGAGATAATCTTCTAACATAGAAGATAATAATGAATGTTTCTCATTACTTTGTATGAATCTTAGATGGGGCATGTATCTCTGTTTATACAACTTCATTTGAGAGGAGATGAGATTTGATGAATAAAGATCTTGATATTATGCAGGCACTGAGTGAAAAAGAATTAATGATTCTTGATTTAGAAACCAGTAGGGAATATAAAAGCACTGGAATTACATATCTTTTGTACTTTTTACTAGGAACAGTTGGAGGGCATAAGTTTTACTTAAAACAGTACTTACTTGGGGTTTTGTATTTATCAATTACGATTTTTATCATTCCAGTTTTTTTCTTTTCTGCAATGATAAATGATTCAGCAAGTGTTTTGTTTCTTCTTCTCCCTATGTTTTTAGGACTTGCTTTACTAGTTGATCTGATTACTATTCCGTATCAAGTAAGAAAGCATAATGAAAAGATTAAAAATCGAGCTTTATCTAGAATACTAAGCATTAGAAGGACCTCCTAATCAGGAGGTCCTTTTCTAAACTTGGACTCGCTTTTTTTACTTGGAGTTAGGCGTAGGCTTCGACTTTTTAACCTAATAAGACAACTGTTTTCGAGACTAAGCAGGTAATTATGCTCTATCAGGAGATAATTGCAAAGTAATGTCTAAAGCTATCTAGGTGTATATTGGGTATGCAATAACGTATGCGCTAATTCTGATTGAGGGTGTTCTAAAAACTCTTCATACAATTTAGTTACTGCTGGATTTTTGTGTGAACGACGAATTGACATGTTACGATCTACTTGGTAAAGTGCTTCAGCCCTTTCAGCCCTAGTCTTCATTGTAGTACCAATTGGCTGGCCTCCCCCGCCAACACAACCACCTGGGCAGCACATGATTTCTACAAATTGCCAAGGTGCTTCTTTAGCTTTGATCTTTTCCAAAACCTTTTTAGCGTTTGCCAAGCCATGGGCTATTGCTACAGATACAACATCTCCATTGATTGTTACCTCTGCTTCTTTTACTCCTTCTAAGCCTCTAACATCGTTGAATTCAAGATCCTCTCCAGATAATTCCTCACCTGTTACAATCTCGTAAACAGTTCTCAGGGCAGCCTCCATAACTCCTCCGGTCGCCCCAAAGATAGCTCCAGCTCCAGTAGAAATTCCTAGTGGCTCATCAAAGTCTTCTTCCTGTAAATTCCCAAAATCTATCCCAGCTTCACGGATCATCCTGCCTAGCTCTCGTGTGGTTAGAGCCACGTCAACGTCCTGTACACCAGATCGGAAGAGCG
>JAQVYS010000095.1 GCA_028708605.1 Bacillota bacterium | reverse complement strand
AGCTGATCACGTTCATTTAATCTCTTAATGAAATGTGTAGGCACGCCTTTTTCTTGGAGTCTACCGAAAATTATCGTTGAAATTTCATTGTTTATGATACCTTTGTTTAGAATTTGGGCTTTTTTAATACCGCTAAAAGCTGTGGCATCGTCTTTATAGCTCAAGATGACTAGACTGGGATCTCTTGTTAAGTAAACCCGCTTCGCCTTACCCTCGTACAACAATTGCTGCTTTTCCATGCCTATTGCCTCCAGTCTTGTCTTTTAATAGGCTTATTTATTCTGGAAATAGTCCATTGCATTTTGAAAAATGTCTTGTTCTTTTTCGCCATAAATATTCTTAAATAAGTTTTCTTCGTAGCGTTCACAATGGCTCATCTTCCCTAGAATAAGTCCATCGCCAGATACAATGCCTTCAATCGCCCGCATAGACCCATTTGGATTCATTGGCGATGTCATTGTAGGTTTATTTTCATAGTCGGCATATTGAAAAGCAACTTGTCCGTTTTTAAACAGCTCATCTGCCATCTTCATAGACACTATGAATTTACCTTCACCATGAGAAACTGGAACTGTAAAGGTTTGCCCTACAGTAAAGGACTTTAACCAAGGGGAATTTGTTGATGCCACTCTAGTTGTGACCATCTGGCTACAATGGCGATTGATGTCGTTTCTAACCAACGAAGGACTATCTGCATTCAAGACGCCAAGATTTCCAAATGGCAAAAGTCCTGATTTAACAAGCGCCTGAAAACCGTTACAGATACCCAAAATCAGACCTTTGCGCTTGATTAAGGCGTTGATTTCTCTTTTGATCTTGTCTTGTATTAAGACATTGGTAATAAACTTAGCTGACCCATCAGGCTCATCGCCTAAGCTAAACCCTTCGCATAGCACGAGAACATCGCAATCTGCAATCAGACTTGCCATTTTATCAATAGAATCTAACACATCTTGGCTAGTTAAATTTTTAAATACAGAGGTTGTAATTCTCGCCCCTACCCTCTTAAAGGCTTTGATCGTATCATAATTACAGTTTGTACCAGGAAATACTGGTACATAAACTGTTGGTATCTTTGGTTCTTTGCCATATTTGAACTCTTTAAGCACTGGTGTTTTAACTTCAAGTGTGCCTTTAGAGTCTGTACAATCTTTGTAAATAGAAGCGTATTTCGTGGTGTTTGCTCTGTAAAGCTTTTCCATAGAGAACGCTGTACCATTAATCTGGCAATCCAGACTCGTTTTACCAAGATACTGTCCATAAGATAGTTTATCTTTGGATTCTACTAAAATCGAACCATAGCTGTAATTAAAGAGGTCTTCTTCATGTACCTGAACCTCATAACCTATTTTATTACCAAAGCTCATCTTCGCAAGAGCTTCTGATACTCCGCCAAAGCCGATTGCATAGGCGCTAAGCACCTCGCCTTTTTCTATCGACTGATGAACGTTTTTGAAATTGTCCTTTAGTTCCTCGGTATTTGGATTGTAATTTTGAAGCGGATGGTGCTTTACCAAATATATATAGTTTCCATTCTCCTTAAACTCTGTTGAAATGACATTCTTAGCGTCGACTGTTGTAATGCCAAATGCCATCAGCATTGGAGGTACATGCAGATTTTTGAATGTGCCTGACATTGAGTCCTTTCCACCAATTGATGGTAGTTTAAAATCATTTTGAATCTTAATAGCACCAAGGAGCGCTCCAAAAGGAAGACCCCAAGAGATCTCATCTGTCATTCTTTGGAAATATTCTTGAAAGGAAAATCTGATGTTTTTATAGTCCGCACCTGCAGCTACAATTTTAGTAATTGCTTCAATTACTGCGTATTGACTCCCATGATAAGTGCTCCATTTGGTTATCTCCGGATTATATCCATAAGCCATAATAGAAGACAGGTCTGTGTAACCTTCTGTAGGCAGTTTTTGCACAGATACCTGGGTCTCTGTGGCCTGGTATTTTCCACCAAAAGGCATTAAAACTGTAGAGGCTCCTACTGTAGAATCAAACATTTCAACTAAACCTTTTTGAGAGAGGACGTTTGGGCTTGAAAGATTATTTAAAATCCTTTCTTCGAGGTTCCTACCAGCAATTTTTCTTACAAAAGGATCTTTCTTCTCAATGGCACCTACGGTAACGTTTGTATAACGGATTGCGCCTGAGGTATCGATAAAGCTACGTTTTAAATTTACACATTCCTTGCCATTGTAGTACATCCTTAGTAAGCCGGTATCTGTAACATCCGCTACATGAACGACTTCAAGATTTTCTTCTTGGCAATAGTTTTCAAACTCAGCCTTGTCCTTTTTTTCTATGACAACTGCCATACGTTCCTGGGACTCAGAGATGGCAATCTCGGTTGCATTTAAACCTTTATATTTGACCTTAACTCTGTCAAGGAATATATCTAGGCTATCTGCCAGCTCGCCAACTGCAACTGAAACGCCTCCGGCACCAAAGTCATTAGATTTCTTGATTAGTCTTATAGCCTCAGGTCTTCTAAATAAACGTGCAATTTTTCTCTCTTCAGGGGCGTTACCCTTTTGCACCTCGCTGGAAGACTCTTCTATGGAGAATTGGTTATGCTCCTTTGAAGAACCTGTAGCTCCGCCTATGCCATCTCGCCCGGTTCTTCCACCTAGCATTAGAACAATGTCTCCAGCTACTGGTTCTTCTCTTCTTACGTAGTCGTATTTTACAGCGCCAACCACAGCGCCTACTTCGAGCCTCTTTGCGACATATTGGTCGTCGTAGATCTCCCGCACATGCGTCGCAGGTAGCCCGATCTGATTACCATAACTTGAGTAGCCTTGTGCTGCTTTTGTGGAGATTACCCTTTGAGGTAATTTACCTGACAAGGTGTCTTCCACGCTTTCATAGATGTTTGCAGCGCCTGTAACACGCATTGCTTGATAGACATAGCTTCTGCCTGAAAGAGGGTCACGGATTGCACCACCAAGGCATGTAGAAGCACCTCCAAATGGCTCGATCTCTGTAGGATGGTTGTGGGTTTCATTTTTAAACTGTAACAACCACTTTTCTTCTTTGCCATCAACTGGTACGTCAACAAAGATAGAACAGGCATTATGTTCGTTGGACTGTTCTAGATCATTAAGATATCCGTGCTTTTTTAGATATTTCGCAGCAATCAAGGCCATATCCATGAGACAGATATCGTTTTTCTCTCTTTTTAAATCTTTTCTCATGCTGTAATAGAGTTCTAGGGCTTCCTCTAACTCCTTTTTGATAAAGCTCTCTTTAATAGTGATGGTGTTTATCACAGTATTAAAGGTTGTATGTCTGCAGTGATCTGACCAATAAGTATCTAAGATGCGTAACTCTGTTTCGTTAGGATCTCTGTCTTCAGACTTAAAATAGTCTTGGACACACTTAAGGTCATCTTCATTCATAGCAAGTGACATCGTACTAAGTAAGCTCAGTAGTCCCTTTCTATCTAGAGTTGTAAACCCATCTAACACGGGGACAGGCTTTGGCATTGCTTTGTCATGGTATTCTAGTGTAGATGGATCTTTTTCTCTTGACTCTACTTGATTGAGATAGTACTTTTTAATCTTTAAAAGATCATCTTTAGTAAGAGTATCATCAAAGATTAAAAGCTTAGCACTTTTTACTTTGATCTCCAGAGATGGCTCAATTAACATAACGCAAGATTCTGCAGATGAGGCTCTTTGGTCAAACTGGCCAGGCAAATACTCTGTGGCCAAATAGACCTTTCCAGAGAGATCCATCTCCAAATAGACATTGTCTGTTTGAGTATCACCAAAAACCCAGTACTTTGACTTTTCTAAAAGCTCAGGACTGAAATTTAACAAGTCGTAAACATTAAGCAATCTTAGTTTCTGTATTTTTAATCCGAGATTTGAGTTTAAATCGTTTTTTAAACTCTCAGCCTCAACTTGAAACCCAGGTTTTTTTTCAACATAAAGACGATAATCCATATTTTCGACCTCACATATTAGTTTTTTGCACCTGATTAAAGTTATCTCATTTGTCAGCTACGCAGATCTTTCTTTCGTAAAACTCCTTGTACTCTTCTTCTGTCATATTTGTCATGGTCACATGTCCCATTTTTCTAAGAGGCCTTGTCTCCTTCTTAGAGTACATGTGGACATATAGATCTTGATCTGTCTTTAAGGCATTTGGTTTTTCAAATTTTGGAACCATCCATAGGTCCTGACCTAGGATGTTCTTCATCACCGTAGGACTTTTAAGCTTTGGCTCTTCCAATGAAACTCCTAGTAAAAATTTTACAAGCTCCCGGTATTGGTTAGTTGTGCAGCCTTCAATTGTGTAGTGACCACTGTTATGAGGACGGGGAGCCATTTCATTGAAGTAAAAGTCACTGTTTTTTACAAAATATTCGATACATAAAATGCCTCTATAGTCAGCGCTTTCCATAAACCGAACCGAAGCTTCTTTTAACCTATTTTCTAAGTCTCTACTTAGTTTTGTAGGCACGATAGATAAATCCAAAATTCCGTTTTTATGAATGTTTTTGCCGATTGGGAAAACAATTGTCTTATCGCCATCTCTTACCATAATAACGGAGACTTCAAGATCGAAGTCAATAAATTCTTCGACAATGCCCTCCACGTTTAAGTAAGGCTCTACTGTATCTTTGTCCTTATCGCTATAAAGTATTACTTGTCCATGCCCATCGTAGCCTAAAGTGCGAGTTTTATAGATACACGGGTAGCCGAGTTCTTTAACTGCTTGATCTAAGTCAGCGCGACTTTGACAACTAAAAAACCTTGCAGTTTTTAGTCCATGTTTTTTAGCATTTTCTTTCTCACGCAATCTGTCCTGAGAATCAAAAAGTGGGCGAATCCCTTGTTTTATATTATATTTAGCCTCTAAGTCTATTAAAAAGTGTGATTTGACATTTTCAAACTCATAAGTTACCACATCGCTCTTTTGACAGAGTTCTTTAAGTGCTGCATAATCATCAAATGAAGCACAAATAAACTCATCTGCAACATGGGTGCATGGGCAGGTGTTATCCGGGTCGAGGACTACTGTTTTGGATCCAAAATTATGGATTTCCTCTGTAAGCATCATACCAAGCTGCCCTCCGCCGATGATACCAACCCATTTAGAACTCAATATCCAGCACACCCTTTGTTTGTTGGTCTCTGAAATCATGCAGTTTTTGATTCAGCTTACTGTCAGTTAATGCCAGTATGGAAATGGCATACAAAGCAGCATTTTTGGCTCCATTTATCGCCATTGAGCCAACTGGAACTCCGCTTGGCATTTGAACGATAGATAACAAAGAATCAAGACCATTTAGGGTTTTGCTTTTTACCGGAACGCCAACTACCGGCAAGACTGTATTTGCAGCAACCATGCCAGGTAAATGAGCTGAGCCACCAGCTCCTGCGATAATCACCTTAACTCCCTTTGCCTCGGCTTCCTTAGAAAAGCTAGTAAGTAGATCTGGCGTACGATGTGCTGATACAATCTTTTTTTCATAGAAAACGCCGAAGGAATCCAACACTTCACAGGCTTCCTTCATAACATCATAATCACTGATAGATCCCATGATTACACTGACCTGAACCACAATAACTTCCCCCTTAATCTAAAATAGGTAGGTGTTAAGTTAAGCCTCTAACAAATTTCCTCTTCGTCCAATCATAGATTTGGACCTTTACTAAAACTAAAGAAAACCTCTGTTTAGTTGACTAAAAAAACTGCTATAAATTTAAAAAACAGCGACAAAAAGCCACTGTTAACAGCATAAAAATCCCGTACATATACAGAATCCTAATATATTTAGTTTAATAGAAAATATCCTTTTCATGCTGCTTACCTCTTCTCACTCTTAAATTTGGCAAGCAGAAAAAAAGATTACTGAGATCTAAATGTTGGCTACCGCATGTTCCAGGTTTGGTACACAACAACCTTTTAAAAACAAAAGTGCCTACCAATATCAAAGGAATATGTGGTAAGCAAAAAAAGACCTGTTGGTCTATTTTTTCTTGTAGTCTCTAAATTTACGGTTTAGAGGTAGAAACTCGCTTACCAATTAAAGCTATTATACAAGAATGTATTCTATTTTTAACGCAACTACATCATAACATAAAGCGCTTTGGTTGACTAGTTATATTTTAAGATT